>JBNJFS010000098.1:0-7874 GCA_051747085.1 Bacteroidota bacterium | reverse complement strand
TTTATCCAGGTAATCCAGATGATTGATGATGCCCAGGATATCTCCGCCATGCCGTCCGTCTGGATTGCTGCGGTCTGATTTCTCCAGCAAACCCTCTACAGAATCATTGGTTAAATCGCCATTGGCAAACCGGTCGGGCATGAGCAGGTAAATAACATCCGAATGATCAAACCCCTGATGCTGCGTCCTGTTTTTGGTTCGTTCTTTTAGCTCATAAGGAAAACTCTCGATAAGCTCCCCATCATCTTTTACCTGAATGCTAATTGTTTGAGGTGATATATTTTCCGAAATTTTAAGATTCAAAAAAAGGTAATTCGGGTTTTCTGTTTTTTGAACAGAATACAGCAACTCTTCGGTGCTTAAGGTAAGATCATAATTTGCAATATTATTTCCGTACAGCATGATCTGCAATTCAGGGTTTTCCATCCCTGCCCACCAGTTGGGTGGTTCTACCTTATTTATGACTTGTGCATTGGAAATGGTAATTCCCAAAAAAAGAATAATAGCTGATAATGATTTAGAAACTATTTTTTGAGTCATTGATTTAATGAATTTCAAGAGAGTCATTTGCATTAATAGTATAATCGACCCCGTGAACAATTATTTTTACTTTTTCATTGTGTTGATTATAAACGATTGTTTTTTCATTGGTAACTTCGATTTTAATCAGCTTTCCTCTGAACTTAACAATAAACGAATATTTGTTCCATTGTGGAGGGAGAAACGGGTTGAAATGTAACTCACCATTTTTTATGCGCATTCCGCCAAACCCTTCTACAATAGACAGATAGGTTCCGGCCATACTGGTAATATGTAAACCCTGATTTACCTCGTTGTTGTAATCGTCCAAATCTAACCTTGCAGTACGTAGATAAAGCTCGTAGGCTTGTTCTTTATAGCCTAGTTTTGCTGCTAAAATTGTGTGTACACAAGGGGATAATGATGATTCATGAACAGTTAATGGTTCATAAAAATCGAAATTTCGTTTAATTGTATCTTCATCAAAATGATCTTCGAAAAAGTATAATCCCTGCAAAACATCAGCCTGTTTAATATAGCAGGAACGTAAAATACGATCCCACGACCATTTTTGATTGATAGGCCTTTGTTCCGGGTCAAGCTCCTCGACCGGAATAATCTCTTTATCCATAAAACCATCCTGCTGAAGGAAAATATCGAAGTCCTCATTTTCGGGAATATAGATGTTATCAACAATATTGGTCCATTTGCCTGCTTCCTTCAGCTCATTGAAATGAATTTTTTCTTTTAGCTTTTTATATTTTTCAGGCGCTTCGGATTGTACCCGGGCAATCATTTTTAGGGTATATTCAAGGCACCATCGGGCAATGGTATTGGTATACCAGTTGTTATTTATATTGTTTTCGTACTCGTTGGGTCCGGTAACACCTAAAATCACATACTGTTTTTTCTCTTTGGAGAAATTAACCCGTTGTGCCCAAAAACGACTGATGGCAATGAGTACCTCCAGCCCGTAATCTTCGATATACGATTCGTCGCCCGTGTAGCGGGTATAATTGTAAATAGCATAAGCAATAGCACCGTTACGGTGTATCTCTTCGAACGTAATTTCCCATTCGTTGTGGCACTCTTCACCATTCATGGTAACCATTGGATACAATGCAGCGCCATCTTTAAAACCTAATTTTTCGGCATTCTCAATGGCTTTGGGTAAATGACGGTAACGGTATAACAACAGGTTTTTGGCTACTTGTTGTTCCGATGTCCTCAAATAAAAAGGCAGGCAATAGGCTTCGGTATCCCAGTAGGTGCTTCCTCCATATTTTTCGCCTGTAAATCCTTTAGGTCCGATATTTAACCGTTCATCATCGCCTTTGTAGGTTTGGTTTAGCTGGAAAATATTAAATCGTATACCTTGCTGACCGGCAACATCACCTTCAATTTTTATATCGCTGGTTGTCCATTTCTTTTCCCATGCGTTGGCATGTTCCGTAAAAAGTTGGTCAAACCCCTTTTCTGTGGCCAGCTGTAAATTATTGTGGGCTGCGATGGTTAGTTGCTCTTTGTCGTGATTTTCAGAATGCGTGATGGAAGCATATTTATAAATGGTTATCACATCGTCTGTTTTACAATCGACAGAAACACGCTGGCTCAGGTATTTCTTTCGTTTGTCTTCTTTTACCGTATCTTTTATTTCGGTATTGTTTTTTTCAATGCTGAATTTCATGCTGGTACAAACATGAAAATCGAGCTTTTTGGTTTTTGCCGTTACATAAGCTTCACCCGGTCTGCTTTCGATACCCACTTCCTTCCAGAATTTCTCGTTGTAGTTGGCGTCTTCGTTAATCACATCCGCATCAACATAAGGTTCAATGGTTATTTTATCATCAATATCAATACATCTGATTTGATATTTAATACAACCCAATTCGTTTTGGGTGATGCTTAAAAATCGCTTGGCCGTAACTTCTATGGCTTGTCCATCGGGGAGTTCGGCATAGAAACTACGTTCTAAGTATCCTTGCTGCATATTTAATACGCGGCGGAAATTTTCGACTTTTATTTTCGCCAGGTCAAGCTCGTGTTTACCTACCAAAATATTGATTCCAATCCAGTTGGGTGCATTAAGCACTTTGGCAAAATATTCGGGATACCCGTTTTTCCACCAGCCTACTTTTGTTTTATCGGGATAATAAATCCCGGCTATATAATTTCCCTGTAACGTATCGCCACTATATTGTTCTTCAAAATTAGCCCGTTGGCCAATGTGTCCGTTTCCAAGCGAAAAAATACTTTCCGACGATCGCTGATTTTCAGGATTAAAACCTTCTTCGATAATACACCATTCATCATGTTTAAGATATTCGTTCATTGTGAAGGATTTTTATGATTTTAATTATTTTCTATTATTGAGATGTTTACATTTTGAAAGCCGGGAATCACCATATCTGCTTTGGGTAAGTTTTCCGGTTTTCCTACACCGATGGTTTTCATTCCGGCATTTTTTGCCGCTTCGATACCCGATTCAGCATCTTCAAAAACCAAACACTGTTCGGGTGGTATATTTAATTCCTGAGCTCCTTTTAGAAAAACTTCAGGATCGGGTTTTGAACGGGTAATTTTTGTTCCGTCCACTACGGCATCAAAGAAATCTTTCATGCCAATGCGTTCTAAGATGGTTCCTGCATTTTTACTGGATGAACCGATGGCAATTTTGTAATGGGCCTTTTTCAACTCTTCGAGAAAATCTTTAACACCGGGTAGAATATCCCGGGGTGTCATTTTTAAGATATTCTCCCGGTACCACTCGTTTTTGCTGGTGGCTAACTGTTGTTTTTCCTCATCCGGAATAGCATCTGTTTTCCCGATTTCGAGCAAGATATCTAAAGATTCCAGCCTGCTGATACCTTTGAGTCTTTCGTTTTGCGCTTCGGTAAGATCAAAACCCATGGTATTGGCCAGCTTTTTCCAGGCCTGGTAATGAAATACTGCAGTGTCGACAATCACACCATCCAAATCAAAAATGATTGCTTTAATTTTTTGTGCCATTAATCCCTGTCTTTTACAAATACAACTAAAATACCGGCTAATATCATCGAAAAACCACCCAGTATTAATGCATAGATGGGTTGATTGTTAAAAACTATTTTTACCACAAATCCCAGGATACTTGCGGCCAGTATCTGAGGAATTACAATAAAAAAGTTAAATATGCCCATGAAAACACCCATCTTATGTGCCGGCAATGAACCGGTTAGTATTGCATAAGGCATGGCTAATATACTGGCCCAGGCTAGTCCGATTCCAATAAACGGAACCAACAGCATGGTTGGGTTATTGATAAAGAATATGGATGCCAGACTGATGCCGCCTATGATTAATGATACTGCGTGGGTAATCTTCCGGTTGGTTAATTTGGCCAGAAGAATCAGTAAAAAAGCAAAAGCTGCTGCGAAACCATTATAAATACCGAAACAAATGCCCACCCAGTTCGCTCCTTCATTATATAGAGCAGAAGTGGGGTCGGTAGTTCCGTAAATATGACTGGTAACACCTGCAGTGGTATAAATCCACATGGCAAATAGGGCAAACCACGAGAAAAACTGGACGATAGCCAGTTGTTTCATGGTTAAGGGCATGGTGTTAAAGTCGGAAACAACGGCTACAAAACCATTGTTTAGTTTGCCTCTTTGTTTTAAAAAACCACTGAACAGTTCAAGCAATCCAAATATTGCAAGACCGATAGAGAAGATAAAAACCTCTTTATCGACCTTAATAAAGGTAAGAACAAAAGTGATAATGACTCCTGTAATCAAAAAGATTAGTCCGTTCCTGAAATCTCCGCTTGAGTTTTTTATGTTGGCTAACTCAACCTCTTTCATCTTTGCTTCCAGCTCCTTATCTTCAAATTCGGCTAACTCTTCGGGCGAATATTCTTTGGAAGAGAAAACGGTCCATAGTACTGAAAGAAGAAATACTGCGCCACCAAAATAAAAGGATAATTTTACAGATAGTGGAATCTCTCCGGGAGGAGCAGTATTGGAGACGTTGAACCATTCGGTAAAAATATAAGGCAGAAAAGAGGCAACAACAGCACCGATGCCAATAAAAAAGCTTTGCATGCTAAATCCTATGGTACGCTGGTGCGATGGAAGGTTATCGCCAACAAATGCCCGGAAGGGTTCCATGGAAATATTAATGGAAGCATCCATAATCCAAAGCATTCCGGCAGCTATCCATAAAGCGGGTGAATTAGGCATGATAAATAATGCAATAGATGCTAAAATAGCGCCTATTAAAAAGAAGGGGCGTCTACGTCCTAAGCGGGTCCATGTTTTATCGCTTAAGTGACCAATAATCGGTTGAACAATAAGACCGGTTACCGGAGCAGCAATCCACAAAATAGGAATGTTATCTACCTTGGCTCCAAGGGTTTCAAAAATTCTGCTCACATTGGCATTTTGAAGGGCAAAACCAAATTGAATGCCTAAAAACCCAAAACTCATGTTCCATATTTGCCAGAAACTCAGTGCTTTTTTCTCTTTTTTCATCGTATTAATTTAACAAAGAATGAATGATTTTTTGATTTTAAAAATACTATCAAATATAATGAAAAAACGAATAGGAACAATGTATCTTGTTAGTAAGCAGATGTTTATATAGAAAATCAAATGGTCTGTAAGTATTGTTTCAAACGTTTGCGAATTGCAAAAATCAGCGTAAATAAGTTTTTAATTTTTTTATTCAAAGTATATCCATTCAATTTTAATCCCATGGGTTGTTTTCAGTATAACCGAACAAACTGTCCGGGTTTTTTAGTAATTTTAGGACAGGGAATGCGTTGTTAGCAGCAGACGTTAAACCATCAAAACTTTTTTTCATCTAATGAGTGAATACTCAAAATATCAAAAAACCATGAGACATTTTATTTTATCTGCCTTCCTGCTCATTTTTTCTTACAACCTAAACGCACAGATTGATTTTAATTATTATTTGGAAAAAGATTGTACGACGAATCCTGAAATACCAGCTCCGGGAGAGCTATCCGGACATATTTTTGGAGAATGGCATTTCTCTCACGACCAGGTTGTTCATTATTTGAAACGTTTATCTGAAAAATCGGATAGAGTGAAAATGGTTGAATATGGAAGAACTCATGAAAACAGACCTTTATATCATCTCATCATTTCTTCGCCTGAGAATATTGCGAATATGGACAAAATACGTGAAAATCATTTACAATATATTTACTCAAAAGAAAGTACTTCAAACCCGGATGATAACCCAATTATTATTTGGCTGGGATATGGGGTACATGGGAATGAATCGAGTGCAACCAATGCATCCCTGTTAACGGCTTACTATCTGTTATCATCTGAAGAAGAGCAGGTAGAAGAATATTTAAATGAAGCAGTTTTTATTATAGACCCCAGTTTGAATCCTGATGGCTTTAACCGGGCAGCCAGCTGGGTGAATATGCATCAAAGCAAAAACCGTATTGACGATCAGTCGAGTATTCAGTTTTCCGAATACTGGCCCGGTGGAAGAACCAATCATTACTGGTTTGATTTGAACAGAGACTGGTTATTGGTTCAACATCCCGAATCGAAAGCAAGAGTAACAGAATTTCATCGATGGAAACCTGCTGTTGTTAGTGATCACCATGAGATGGGTACCAATGGAACGTTTTTCTTTCAGCCGGGTGTTCCTACCAGAAACAATGCTTTTACGCCTTCTGAAAATTATGACCTAACCTATAAAATGGGTCAATACCACAGTAAAGCATTAGATAAAATCGGATCACTTTATTTTTCCGAAGAGGTCTTTGATGATTTTTATTATGGCAAAGGATCCACCTATCCGGATGTTAACGGTGCTATTGGAATATTATTTGAGCAATCGCGGGTAAATGGGCAGGTTGTCAATAATATTCATGGGACAACTACATTTGCTGAAGCAATCCGCAATCAGTTTACGGTTTCGCTGTCAACCATAAACGCAGCCATTGAAAATAAAGATGAGTTAAAGAGCTATCAGCGTTCCTTTTATCAATCAGCGAAACAACTGGCTGATAAAGATAAAGTTAAAGGATATGCCTTTGGAAATCCAGAAGATCCCATGAGGGTACAATACATGCTGCAAGTATTAAATACGCATCAAATTGACATCTATCATAACCGAAAAAAGATAACTGTCGGAGGGACCAATTTTGACCCTAACGAGGCTTTTATCGTTCCGACAACTCAAAATCAATATCGATTAATCAAATCATTGTTCGAGAAAAATAATACCTATGAAGATAGTATCTTCTATGATATCTCTTCGTGGAATTTTCCAATGACTTTTAATATTGATTACCAAGAGTTAGAGAATGCCGGTTCGTTTATGGGAGAAAGGGTAACCTCATTTGAAATCCCGCAAGGTACAATAAATGGGCAAAGCAGTATCGGGTATGTCTTTAACTGGAGCAATTACCATTCGCCCAAAGTGTTGTACCGGTTGATGGAGAAAGATGTCAGGGTTAAGGTCGCCACGAAGCCATTACAGCTAAAAATTAACGGAGCAATTAAAGACTTTGGATATGGAAGTATCTTTATCCCTGTAAATAAACAGACCGTCTCTTCTGATGATTTGTATTCAATCATTCAAAAAATTGGGGAAGAAGAGGGGATAGATATTTTCGGACTGGATCATGGATTTCGCTATTCAGGCATCCATTTGGGAAGTTACAGTTTCAGGCCTGTAGAAAAACCCGGGGTGTTGTTACTTACCGGTAATGGAATAAGAAGTTATGAGGCAGGAGAGATATGGCATCTGCTTGACCACAGAATGGATATCCCTGTTACCCGGGTTGATATTGATCGATTAAACCGAATTGACCTGTTTGATTATAACACATTAATCATCTCTTCAGGAAACATACATTTTTCTGATTCCGATAGCAAGAAGATAGAAGTATGGCTTGAAAATGGAGGAACTCTTATAACCTTAGGTAATGCTGTTACAGAAGCCGGAAGACAGGAGTGGATACAACCCAACATTCGAAAGCGGGAAAAACAGGATACGACCCTTCGGCTGAGTTATGCCTCGGCATCCGATCAAAGAAGGGCAAATTCAATAAACGGGGTGATTCTTGAGGCACAAATAGACCAAACCCACCCCATAGGCTACGGATATAACCAGAGTACACTGCCGGTTTTTAAAAACAGCGGTTTTGTGCTGGAAAAAAGCAATAATCCGTATGCAACACCTGTATTTATTGCCAAAGATGATATCTTGTTAAGCGGATATACTAATGACCGGAACCTGGAATATTTAGCTAACTCGGCTTATGTGGTGACCTGGCCGGTGGGTAGGGGGAAGGTAATTGCTTTTGCCGACGACCCCAATTTCCG
>JBNJFS010000097.1:0-7917 GCA_051747085.1 Bacteroidota bacterium | reverse complement strand
TTTAATTATTTTTAGTTGATTACTCATTTTTGCTATTATATCTGATGCTTTGCCCTGTAAAAACAAATCGGTAATAGAATCGGTAAAATACGATTTTTTAGGGTTTATTTCAAGAATAAAAGCCCCATCTTGTTTAGCTAATTGTGGAACATATGCTGCAGGAATTACTTCTCCGGTAGAGCCGACAACAATAACCACATCACAATTTCGTGCTGCTTCGAACGATTTTCGATAGGCAACCTCCGGAATTTGTTCACCAAAAAAGATAAAATCAGGTTTTAATACTTCACCGCATTTCTCACACTTCGGCGGCAACTCATCTAAATTTACATCCGATATTTTATAACGGCTGTTATCTTTTAAGCAAACCAACTCTCTCGAATTCCCATGAAACTCATATACCTCATTACTTCCAGCCTCGGTATGTAAATTATCAATATTCTGAGTAACGATAGCTTTTACCAACCCCATTTTTTCCATTTCGGCCAGTCCAATATGTGCGGCATTGGGTCTGGCATTACCAAAAAAATTATAAAATATCTCCTTTATTACAATCCATGATTTATAGGGATTGTTAAAGAAATAATCCAGTTCAAGGTACTTTGGGTCGTATTTATTCCATAATCCATCATCGCCTCGAAAAGGAGGAATACCACTTTCGACCGATATTCCGGCTCCGGTGTATACAATAGCATGCTTCGATTTTGTTATGATGTCGACCGCTTGTTTTATTTTTTCGTCCAAATCATTCATCTTATTCAGCATATTTTGATTCTATCTTCTCAATAAATTCTAGGTCTTCCAATGTTTTATCATCTTTAAAATATTGATTCAATTCATAGTTGATTTTATCCACAAGATGGTTAATTTTTTTGATATACATAGGATCCGGATCTGTTTCCAGCAACTTATCATACATTTTAATCATATTCATGTAAGCAAGGTAAGTGTCGGAAGGGGTTGTGGTTGATGTTTGCATCATCTCTTCCAAAGCTACAATCGCCGCCATATAATCGCCTTTATCCCTCATTATTCTGAATTTGTTGTAGTAGGAATGATAATAATCCGGTTGCCGCTCAATATACTCCTCGGCATACTTAAATGCTAAACTGTCATTTTTAAGTTGCGAATAATAATGGGATAATAATAATGCATGATAAGAAGGTTCAAGGTTAAGGCTTTTTATTTTAGCTATAATCTTAAGATAATCTTGTTCACTCAGTTCTTTTTTATCAGCCATTTCGTGGATATACCAATTCTGATATTTCTGACGTTCAGAAAAATATGCTTTCCCCTCGAAATCCTTTTTCTCTTTAAAAATATCTACCGTACCTGAATGAATATCATATTTTAAATATTTATTAAACGCCGCTAAATTTTCATCATAAGCAAAATAAATGGTCCCGTTCAAATTATCCATAATACAACTTTTAACCGTAATATAGTTATTGATACTATTGGTAAAAAAAGGATTATGAATCATATCATGATTTTCGGTACAGGATAATATCTGATAGCTTTTCTCTACTAAATCCGGTTGATCTGTTTTTTCATTCAACTCCTTTAACTTTCTTTCTCTGGATATGTTCGATTGATTAAACATGCTTATCGGACTGTATTGATATCGGCCCACATCCGATAAAGATAAATTGGCAATCGCTAAAAAGTCATCTTTCATCTCATTTTTTATCACTCTGCCCCGGGTTAACTCATAAACAGCACCCGAAAAATCCGATCTACTGCCAACAGTAATAAACCATGCATGGGAACTGTATCCTTTAAACTGTTCTTCAACTTCGTTAAGGTTTTCTGCATTTTCTAAAATATCACGTACCTTAAAAGCTAAGGGCATATCGATATTATAATCGTCAATATCTTTACCATTTTCTGCGGGTGCACTGTTCATATTAATCGACATACTCAGACCTGAGTGATTCATGCCCGTATAAGCACCCGGATAGCCAATAAAAGTAAGGTTCGTTACCGGATGTTTACCTTCCACATGATAATTCACAATTAACGGAAAATGCGTTAATACTTCAATTCCCGGCCAGTCTAAGTTTCTCCCGTGCACCATATGATTTTCGTTACGCAGAATAAACGCTGAACAACTGATTTTAAAAAACAATTGGGGAAAATAGGCCAAAGTTTTAATCTCTTTTAGTGATAGGTCACTCCCGTCAGCCATTCCCTCAAACTCCCGGATAAAATCATCGGGCATGGTTTTCTCCAGTTTTCGGATTTTAAAACTCAAAACTGCACTGGCAATCCATTTTTTCAAGAAGAAACTACCGATATAATTTTCTGCCAGGCTGTCAACGGTATGGTTCATCTTCAGCAAATAATCATTAAGTAACACTCCGTATTGCAGACCAATCTCGTAAGGGTCTCCTTTTACAGTCAAAAAGGGTACCCCGTTTTTAACTACCAGTTCTCCATTACGAAAAATTCTTTTGCCATCATTATTGATTTCAAAATTGTAGGGTTGAGCATAAAGCTCTAATCCAACCAATAAACAAACACTAAGTAATAGATAAAAACGTAATTTCATCATATCTCTATTTTGTAATCTATAAAATTACTAAAATATCTTAAAATCCCAGAAATATAATAATGATTCAACAATTGTTTTTATCAGTTTATCTAAGTTTAACAGAATAAAACCTAAAATAAAAATGGGGTAAAATGAATTCTTTTATTCCGGATTTTTTTGTTAGATATAATTCTTTAAAAATCCTGCAGAAATGCTTAAACAGTCTTTTACACTAAACATTCTTTGATTTTATTTGTTCAACGAAATAAATCAAAACCATCAGAAATAAATATGCTTATTAAACGATTTATAGTATTTTTATTAATTAATTTAAGAACAATACCTAAACGAATAGAAGTAAAACAAAATACAATCTAATTTATAATACCCAATGGATAAATTTTCATTTACCGGCAATACAGATATAAATGCAATAGAAAAGCTCTACGAACAATATAAATCAGACCCAGAGAGTATTGATAAACAGTGGCAAAAATTTTTTCAGGGATTCGAATTTGCTCAAAAAAGTTATCCTGTTTCCAATCAACCTGAAGAAATTTTCGACAACGAATTTAAAGTTATTAACTTAATCGAAGGGTATCGTAAACGCGGACATCTGTTCACCCAAACCAATCCGGTAAGGACCAGAAGAAAATACTCGCCTACACTAGCTATAGAAAACTACGGATTAAACGATAAAGATTTAGATTCCGTTTTTCAGGCAGGCAGGAATATAGGTATAGGTGCTGCAACGCTTCGCGAAATTGTTGACCATCTGGAAACAACCTATTGCCAATCTATTGGTGCTGAGTACATGTTTATACGTAATCCGGAAATTATCAGCTGGTTACAAAACAAAATGGAACGCCGCAAAAACATTCCTGATTTTTCGCACCATGAACGTAAACATATCTTTAATCATTTAAAACAAGCTGTAGGATTTGAAAACTTTATTCATCGAAAATTTATAGGGCAAAAACGGTTTTCGTTAGAAGGCGCAGAATCACTTATTCCAGCGCTTGATGCGGTGATTGAAAAAGGTGCCGATATGGGAATTCGGGAATTTATTATCGGTATGTCGCACCGAGGCCGTTTAAATGTTTTAGCCAATATTCTCGAAAAACCGGTTGAAGATATTTTTGCCGAATTTATTGGCGAAGAGTATGACGAAAATATTGAACTGGGAGATGTAAAATATCATTTAGGATATGGCAATACCATTAAAACGGTAGCCGGCCAGGAGGTTCGGTTAAACTTAGTGCCTAACCCGTCGCACCTGGAAGCTGTAGGTCCTGTGGTGCAAGGAATTGCCAAAGCAAAAATCTGGGGTAAATATAAACACGATTATAATAAACTGGCACCTATTATTATCCATGGCGATGCGGCTATTGCCAGTCAGGGTGTAGTATATGAAACAATACAGATGTCCCAGCTAAAAGGGTACCGAACCGGCGGAACCATTCACCTGGTGGTTAACAACCAGGTAGGTTTTACTACCAATTACCTCGATGCCCGCTCGAGTACCTACTGTACAGATATTGCCAAAGTTACCAAATCGCCCATATTCCATGTAAACGGAGATGATGCTGAAGCGCTGGTTTATACCATCCAACTTGCCATGGAATTCAGGCAAACCTTCCATACCGATGTATTTATCGATATCTTATGTTACCGGAAACACGGTCACAACGAAGGTGATGAACCCAGATTTACCCAGCCATTACTTTATAAAGCGATCAGTAAACACCCTAACCCAAGAGATATTTACAGTAAATTCTTAATCGAGAAAGGAATTTGTTCTGAGTCGGAAATTAAAACCTCTGAAAAAGAGTTTAATGAACTCCTTGAGGATAAGCTTACCATAGCTAAGAAATCGGATAAACTATCTATAAAACAGTTCTTAATTGAGGATTGGAAAAAATATGATGATGCAGATTCATCTAAAGTACAAAACAATCCTATTACAGCTTTAAACAAAAAGAAACTTAAATCTATAGCCTCAAAAATCAATCATTTACCCAAAGAGTTGACATTCTTTAAGAAACTAGAGAAACTTACCGAGGAACGAAGTAAGATGATTGAAGATGAACGACTGGATTGGGGTATGGCCGAATTATTGGCTTACGGGACACTGGTTGACGAAGGCCATCCGGTACGTTTAAGCGGACAGGACTCTGAGCGGGGCACATTTTCGCACAGGCATTCTACCCTGACTATTGAAGACAGCGATCAAAAATATATCCCGTTAAAACATATCAACAAAGACCAGGCTCCTTTTCATGTTTTTAACTCACCTTTATCAGAATATGCTGTATTGGGTTTTGAATATGGTTATGCAATGGCTGTTCCTGAAGGATTAACCATTTGGGAAGCGCAGTTTGGAGATTTCAATAATGCGGCACAAATCATTATCGACCAATATATCAGTTCGGCCGAAGAAAAATGGGGGTTAAAAAACGGGATAACCCTGTTTTTACCCCACGGATACGAAGGCCAGGGGCCCGAACACTCAAGCGCCCGAATGGAGCGTTTCCTTTCACTATGCGCTAATAATAATATGCAGGTAGTTAATCCAACGACTCCGGCCAACTTTTTCCATGTGTTAAGAAGACAGGTTCATAAAGATTTTACCAATCCGATGGTTGTTTTTACCCCCAAAAGCCTGCTTAGACATCCAAAATGTATATCATCGCTTGGCGAATTGGCTGACTCATCGTTTAAAGAAGTGATTGACGATGACAACGTAATTGAAAAAGAAGTACGCCGGGTTATTTTCTGTACCGGTAAAATTTATTACGACCTTTTAGAGAAAAAAGAAGAATTTGATGCTAAGGACATTGCTCTTATACGTGTTGAGCAATTGTACCCCTGGCCTGAAAAAGAGATTCACAAAATCATACAAAAATATCCGAATACCCGGCGATGGATATGGCTGCAGGAAGAACCTGAAAATATGGGTGCCTGGCGATATGTAAAAGACAAATTTAAAGGGATTGACATTATTCCTTTAGCAAGACTGGCAAGCGGAAGCCCTGCAGTAGGATTACATAAACTGCATGTTTTAGGCCAACAGGAAATTATTGGCAAAGTGTTTAGAAAATGTACCTGTCACCTGAACAACAAATATTGTGGACTGCAATGTGAAGTCGGGAGCTCCCGCCTTGACCTCAAGCATCAAATGAAATATCTATAAATTTGTAAATTCGTATAATTGTAAAAACAGAATATAAAATGATTGAAATAAAGATACCCAGTCCCGGCGAATCAATTACCGAAGTAGAAATTTCAAACTGGTTAGTGGAGAACGGTGATTATGTAGAAAAAGATCAGGAAATAGCCGAAATAGAATCAGACAAAGCTACTTTACCACTCATTGCGCCTGAAAGCGGCACCATTGAAATTGTTGCATCTCCGGGAGAAACCATAAAAGTAGGAACCGTAGCATGCAAAATAGATACCTCGGCAAAACCAAAGGAAACAAAAAAGAAAAAGGAACCTACAGACGAACCAAAAGAACCGGAAGCTGAAAAGACTGCTGAAGCTGAATCTGAAACTAAAGCAGAAACACCAAAAGAAGACAGGTCAGAAAAAACAGAATACGAAAAAGTAAAAGTGTCGCCCATAGCACAAAAGATGATGCAGGAAAAAGAGATTAATATTGATGATGTAATTAACGGGCTTAAACGAATCGGGAAAAAGGAAGTAGAACAAGCCTTAGCTCAATCATCAGATGCTGAAGGCATGCCGCAACAAAAAGAAGGAACAAGAGATACTAAGCGGGAAAAAATATCACAATTGCGCAAAAAGCTGAGTCAGCGACTGGTTTCGGTTAAAAACGAAACAGCCATGCTTACTACCTTTAACGAGGTGGATATGACCGATATTATTGCTTTACGCAAAAGGTACCAGAAGCAATTTATGGAAAAGCATGAAATAAAGCTGGGCTTTATGTCCTTTTTTACCAAAGCAGTTACCATTGCTTTAAAAGCATTTCCGTCTGTTAATTCACAGATTGATGGCGAAGAAATTGTTTACCCGGATTTTGCCGATATCGGAATAGCCGTACAAACTCCCAAAGGATTAATGGTACCTGTGGTGCGCAATGCTGAATCTTTGAGCTTAGCCGATCTTGAGTTAAAAATTAAAGAACTGGCCGATAAAGGGCGTGCAGGCAGAATTTCCATCGACGATTTAACAGGAGGTACCTTTACGATTACCAATGGAGGTGTTTTTGGTTCACTCCTCTCTACTCCTATCCTCAATCCACCACAGTCCGCCATTTTAGGAATGCACAATATTCAGGAACGCCCTGTTGCAATCAATGGAAAGGTGGAAATACGGCCCATGATGTATGTTGCGTTATCGTACGACCACCGAACGATTGACGGGAAAGATTCGGTGGGATTTTTGGTTAAAGTAAAAGAATTGCTCGAATCACCCTATAAACTTTTATTGGGCGCTAAAAATGCAGATGAAATGTTGCTGGATTTATAAATCCATATCATTGGCAACTCCAAGCAATCCTAAATACAATAATTTAGCTGCATCTTCCATTATTTCGGGAGTTAAAGCATCCACATTATCCAACGGGTGATGATAATATACCGGTTTAACGCGGTTGGTAGTACCCACCGAAAATGATTTATAACCATTCATCGTAAAAACAGCCCCATCTGACCTTGGCCTGGTAGTTACCGGGCGTGCTTCTGATGTACGCATACTCCGGTGTATATATTTATCATTCGCATCAAGAAAATGTTTGGTGATTTCAGGGAAAGAGGCACCTCCCCATAAAGATAATCCTGTTCCGTTTCCAACCATATCCAGGTTAATCATACAAATAACATTCTCTTTTTGTACTTTTGGATGATTGACATAATACGTACTTCCTACCAAACCACACTCTTCGCCACCAAAAAATATGAACATTATAGAACGCTTAGGTTTTACTTCCGATTGCCCTAACGCTTTAGCTGCAGCCATTACATCCACTACTCCGGAAGCATTATCCAATGCTCCGGGCAGTAATTTCCCGGGACTTCCCACACCATCCAAATGTGCTCCAACTATAATAACTTCATCTTTTAATTCAGGATCAACACCTTCGATAAAACCAATAACATTGCTAGATTTTGAATCTTCGAAATGTTTTGTTTCTGCGGTTATTTTAGCTTTTCCTTTTAAGTTAATCGAGTTGGGTTCTAAATTCTTATGGATACTTTCTTTTACTTTTCGATAGTCTTTACCTGAAGCATTAAAAATATCACTGGCAACTTCTTCTCCGATATGTGTGTAAACAATTTCTTTATGATACGATGTATTGGGATTAGCCAGTTTATTAATATATAACCAACCAATAGCTCCATGCTCAACGGCATTATTAA
>JBNJFS010000096.1:0-7946 GCA_051747085.1 Bacteroidota bacterium | reverse complement strand
CAATCCATAAAATCGGTTAAAATATGAAGCAAAAGCCCGATGGCAATTAACCGTACTTTTGGAATCATTAATAAAATCATATAAAGGATAATTGCAGGGTAAGAATGAAGCAAATGAAAACCAATACTGCAGCGTTCCGGATCAAAAATGGGCGTTGCCAGCAAATGATCCAGGTCGATCAGATTGGCTGATAAAATCAATAAACTGGCTTGCCAGAAACGCTTTCTAAAAAACAGGAAAGCTATAACAAAGGGCAATAAAAAATGCATTCCGTAATGAATAATAAAACGAAGAATTTCCATGTTTCGATGTTCCAATGATTAAATAATAAAATGAATCAATCGTCAATAGTCAATTCATCACGCTCCTTTGCGGTTTTGTGGATTAATGCGACTAAAGACACTGGTTCGTTTCGTTTTTTCAAATATATTCCCTTTCACCTGCCGAACATCTTCGACGGTAAAAAAAGCATTTGGTTTGACCTCTTCTACAATATTTAAAAACTTCTTTAAATTCCGGCGGTGTATGGTTGAAAACAATATTTTCACCGAACCTTCCCGTCCCACTGCGTCCATTAAGGTAAATCCAAAGCCCGAATCCTTAATATTTTCTCCTAATTGCGGGTCATATTGTTTTATAATAATCCGGACCAAAACCACTCCAATTGAAATTTTATGTTCCAGGTAAATGCCGAAAAAATTACCCATGGCAAATCCTCCCGCAAAAGCAAGGTAACAATAAATATTATCAAGATGTTGCATAATCTGGCTTATGGCTGCAAGCCAAATCAACGACTCAAAAAAACCGACGACGGGTGCCAGGTATCTGTATCCCTTTGCAGCATATATTAATCTTAATGTCCCAATGGTTTGATCCGTAATTCTTGCAAAAAATATCAATAAAGGCAAGATTACATAATTAAATAACTGTGTATCTATACCGCTAAAAAAATCCATGTCTAATAATTTCTGATCTTAAGTTTAACCTCTTAATTTAAAAGATACTCCCAGGTTTAATCTAACCTGGTACATTTCATAATCAATATTATCGAAACTGCTTACAAATATACTTTTAAATCCAACATTTAGCCGTCCCCATAAATAAAATTGTGAATTGATATCGTAACTATACCCTATTAAAACACCATAATCATAATGATCCATGAAAGAATTAAAATTGTAAGTAACGGTAACTTCGGGCCCTGGCAATACTGCATTATCGGTATCTTCTCTATTGGATGAATAAATTCCGTTAATCCCCCTGGTAATAAATTTACTTTCCATGATTATTGAATAATAAACTCCGAACAGAAACCTTCGGCCTTCTTTTAGTTCATAAAACGCCAATAAGGGAAATTCAACAAAACGTAATTCCACATCAGCTTCTGTATGCCCTGTAAAATATTGGGCTGTCCCATCATCAAAATAAAAAGGTTGACTAACAACATCTGCCGAGGACGAAAAAGCAATTAAATGATAATTCACTTCAAACCCTAATTGCCATTTATTGTTTAGTTGGAACTCAGAACCTATTCCCAATGAAGGATACGGTTGAGGGGTACCTCCTGCGCCATCCGGAATATCCGATAAAGGAAAAGGGATTGCTCCTCCTAAATCTACAGCCAGGTTAGGATAAAAGTTCCATTTTGTCTCTTGTGCATTTGTTATCAAACCAAGAAAAAGAAAAAAAACTAAAATTGCCTTTTTTATCATAACCTAACAAAAACTAATAAATCATTTCAAGTTTATCAACGATAAGTTTACTTCCAACAGCTCCTCTCCATTGATCCCCATCCTTGCTCGAGGTAAATACTACGGTAATATGAGTTGGGCTATCATTTGTTGTATAATCAAAAGGAATCGTTGTAGTTGTTAAAACATCGGTCGTAGTTGTTGATTGTACTTCGGCTCTTGCAATCTCAATAACCTCATTCCCTTCTCTATTCTCCAAAATTGCATATATTGAACATTGATCCTCACCGGCAATTTCTTCAATCGAGAATCCGCCAAAAATATTCCCCGGATCATTTAGTGTTGCTTGAATATAACTTTCTCCTGACTGATATTTTAAATTAAATTGAATCGCCTCCGGGCGGTGCCTGAATGGAACTCCGAAATCGGTAGCTTTCTTTGGATTCGTTGGGTTTGCAATTGCTTTCGAAACATCAAACCGTCCGGTAAATAATGTCCCGGCAGTTATGGGTACCTGATTGTTCGTTTCAGTTTTGATTTGAACGAATGTTTCTTCTCCTTCGTAAATGGGCTGAGTTCCATATTTTGTGTAGAAACTGGTTCCCATATTTGCTGTTGCCCAAATCGATTCTTCCGATGAATTACCAATCTCCAGATACTCTCTTCCATTCATTCCTGTATTAGTAAACCAATTTTCAAAATCGGAATTTTGAATTTGCTGATGGATCAATAAAAGATACCAATCTTTTGTGGTTCCATCTTCAGCTTCAACCAGGATATGTTTTACATCGTCTGGTGATGAGAAGTTTAACTCTCCATTGGAAATAGAATTTGTTTTTGCTCCTGATGATAATTTAATATTACTGATTAAATGAATAGGGAATGTCTGCAATGTAAGATCATTATCAAAAAAAATATATACTTTATTCAGTGCTGAATTAATTTCAATATCAGTTAAAACTAATGCTTCGTTCGAAAAATTTGTAATTGAGAGATCTTCAATTTCTGCATTGCTGGATTCATCCTCACTACACGAAAAAAAGAAGCATGCCGAAACGAATAGAGCAAGAATTTTTTTCATGGTTTAAGTGTTTGATTATAATGTAAATATATGAATTAATGTGATAATATATTGCATTATTAACAAAATAATACAACACAATTATTTGTCATTGGTCAATACAGGTTATTGTTTTTGAAAAATCATTAGCGACATTGATTTCCCGGCAAAGGCAGTTTTTTTTATTAACTTAAAATGATGATTTTTAATTAATTGATTTACACCATTATTTTTATGATATTCTTTAAAGTAACCATAATGTTCTTTCCCGGCAAGGTATTCAATTATATTTATGATATATTTTGCTGACTTTGACGTTTGATTCCCAATATCGTAATCCATAATAACCAGGTAACCTTCATTTTTTAGTATTCTATGAATTTCATTAATGATTTTTTCCTGATCATCAAAACTTTTTTCGTGTAATGCAAGCTGTATAAGCGCCATTTCAAATTCTTTGTCGGGAAATTGAATTTCCCGGGCATCCTGGATGTAACAATTTAAATTTTTGGCCGCTTTCAACATTCCTGCTGAATTATCAATGCCTGTTAACTTGATTTTCGTATGACTTAAATATTTGAGTTGATTGCCTGTTCCGCAACAAATATCAATTAATGATTCCGGGTTTAACCGGCTGATTATTTTAGCTGTCTTTTGCCTGGTTTTGTTTAGAAACGGATAAAGGATAAAATCATAAATGCTGGCTAAATAAAAATTTGACATGTATGTTAACTTAAGAGATTTAATGGTTGAACATAAATAAGGTTATGTTGTTCAACGAGTAAAATAAATTAAAAAATTTAAGCTATGAAAACAACAAAAATTATTTTTTTATCGATCCTGTTATCTGTAATCTGGTCTGGAATTAAAGCACAGGAAGATTGTAATGAAATGTTTTTTAGTAAGACCATAACGGGTGATTTTGAAGCGGTAACTGAAAAGGTAATTGCTGAGTTTAAAGAAGTTGGCTTTGGAGTGATTACTGAGATTGATATGGACCAGGCACTGAAAGAAAAACTGGATGACGTGCAAATGAAGCCATATAAAATACTGGGTGTTTGTAATCCCGGTTTTGCTTATAAATCAATACAGGCAGAGTCAAATATTGGTGTTTTTCTACCCTGTAAGGTAATTGTTAAACAATTGGACGAAAATAAAGTTGAAGTAGTTTCCTCTAATCCGGCTATGCTAATGAAAATGATGGAAAACGATGAGCTTGATAATTTAGCAAAAGAAGTTGCGAAAAAGATGAAAACCGCAATTGAAAAAATTTAATTATCAGGATATTTAGGGACAATACAATATAATTCGTGCCACAACTTTTATTTAAGATGTGGCACGAATTATTATTAGCATGATTTTTTAACTATCAGTGTTCATGCGTATGGAAATATGATTTTTCAAAGGCATTAATGGTTTTATTTAGCTTATCAATATAAGACAGATCGGTAGTTTGTTTAGCATTCATTGCATAAACCAACAACTCATGCAGCAGTGTTAACCTTTCAATATATTTCTCGTACATTTCTTCATTTTCAGGACTTACAGGTTTTATTCGCTGATGCATAAAATACTGACTGACAACATCCTGAAGTTTCTGTGCGTGTTCATCCTTGTTCACAACCCAACGCACAATTTGATTATAGTTCGGAACTTCTTCTTCAGAAAGTTCAATAATCATATTCATCGACTTTTCAATTGTAGTTATATGCTCTTTAATCAGCTCAATCCGAAGCGTATCTTCGTATATTCCACAAGGAATTTCGCAATGTGCAAATGATTTACGGTTATTAAGTGCTACCATAGATAACACAGTTATCATGGCTAAAATTAATTTTTTGGTTTTCATAACATCAGTATTTTTTGGTTAATAATCAATTATTAAGCAAATTAAAACCTATTTTGTTCAATGAATCATTAAAAAAATTAAAAATCATGGAATAAGCACTCGTTTTTTAGGATTATTTTGAAAATCCTTTTCAGGCAAATACTTCCAAAATCGTTTCGGTAAAAACTGCATATGTACTTTTAAGTTCTTTCGTTCCTTAATGTTTATTGAATCATAATAATTTTTCCATAATTTTTGGAAAAGTTTTTCACTTACATGGAGTACATCCTCATCAACTTTACCGGTTTCAAAATTAATTTTATTCTTCCCAATCGTAATTTCTCTCACCTGTTCCAAATCGTAATAATAGCCATATTTACGCCGGGTATCAAAAATAATCCACTTCTGATCGGCAAAACGGCTTCTGAAATGAGAGACCGTCAGTGGAATTACATTGTATTTGGGGTCAAACGAAGCGTAAAAAATATCATCAATAGTTTTTTGAAACCGGGTAAACATGATAACCCGGTGCGACTCTCGCCCAACTTTCTTCTGAATATTATTAACTTTCAGCACAGCATCTTTGCTAAAATCTAATTCTACATTATAATCTGTTTCTACGATTAATTGCACATAATTATAAATTATCATTTCAATACCAGTTAATTCAGATAAAAAAGCCTTAAAAATGCGTTGGCAATTTTGCTCACTCGATTTATCTTTAATAACATTCCATAATTTATCAAACCTGTCCGTATCGGTCACAACTTCGTATTTTGTAGCAAATAAATCATCCTGAAAAGATTTTGTACTTACAATTTTATCCGGTTTAACTTTCATTTCGAAAGCATCATATATGGCTGTTAGCAGCCCCTCAAAAGTTTGATCATAAATAAATAAATTCATCATAAAATGGTTTAGTTTAAAGGAAATAAACGCAATTGTTGATATAAAGATCTTTGCATTCGCTTTGGTTTATTTTCCGTCAGTATTATTTCTTTCACTTTATTAGGCAACAACTCGTTTACACTTGGTGATTTAAGCTCATTACAAGTAATAAAATATTTTGCGCGTTTAAGTACTACCCCAATTTTCTTAAGATTTAATGAGGTAAGCCTTCCGTAACGACGACTCACAATAATCATTTTTGCCGATTTAACGCCCACCCCAGGGATCCGCAACAATGTTTCGTAATCGGCTTTGTTAATATCAATGGGAAATAACCAGGGATTACGCAGCGCATAACTTAATTTAGGATCAATTTCCAGGTCAAGATTTGGATGAGTATCATTCACAATCTCATCGATAGAAAAATGATAAAACCGAAAAAGCCAGTCGGCCTGGTAAAGCCTGTTTTCACGCTTTAACGGAGGCTCATTAATAGCTGGCAATCTTTTATCATTAGGATTTACCGGAATAAAACCCGAATAATACACGCGCTTTAAATCCTTAGCAGAGTATAAATTTTCAGCCAGGGTTAAAATATGCTTATCATTATCAGGCGAAGCACCTACAATAAGTTGAGTACTTTGTCCTGCAGGTGTATATCGGGGGGTGTGCCGAAACTTACGACGCTCTTCCCTATTCTCAAAAATTTTATTTTTAATGGCCGTCATGGGATGAAAAATGCTTTTATAATTTTTATCCGGAGCAAGCATTTTCAAATTTTGCTCTGTCGCAATTTCAACATTAACACTTAACCGGTCGGCATACAATCCGGCCTGATAATGTAAATCAGCACTGGCTCCGGGTATCGATTTTAAATGGATGTATCCATGGTAATTATGCTCTGTACGTAATTCTTTGGCTATTCGAATCAATCGCTCCATGGTATAGTCAGGATTAACAAGCACTCCTGAACTTAAAAACAGCCCTTCGATATAATTTCTCCGGTAAAATTCGATGGTTAGGTTTACCACTTCATTAACCGTAAATGTTGCCCGATGGATATCATTACTTTTACGATTTATACAGTATGCACAATCGTAAATACAATAATTTGTCAACATTAACTTCAGCAATGAAATACACCTGCCATCCTCGGTAAAACTATGACAAATCCCCCACGGAGCAGTATTCCCAACCCCTTTGCCGGAATTTGGCCTGTTGCTTCCGCTTGACGAACAAGAAACGTCATATTTAGCTGCATTGGCCAAAATTTTTAGTTTATTTACAGTATCATTATTCATTAACAATAAAAACTAAATTTATTAGCAAATATACTAATTATTTTAGCAATTTGATTATATTTGTACTAATATTTCAAATAAAATTAGCAAAATGGAATCAATCGGTGAAAACATCAGGCATTTACGAAAAAGTAAAGGATTAACCCAGGGGGAGCTGGCCCAAAAAGTGGGTGTAAATCGTTCAATGATTGGATCATACGAGGAAAACAGAGCAATACCCAAATTATCTGTACTGCAAAAATTAGCACATTATTTTAGCATTACGATTGATGAAATGATTAATAAAAAAATGTGGGAGCAATCAAATACCGGACCTCATGAAACGCAAATATCAACCTATGCAAAAGGGAAAAATTTACGAATTTTAAGTACTGTCGTTAATGAGGCGAATAAAGAATTAATTACAACGGTTCCTGTGCAGGCTGCTGCAGGCTATACACAAGGATATGCCGATCCGGATTTTATCGAAGAGCTTCCTCATTTTTCGTTACCTCTGGTTGAATTGAGCAAAGAAAAAACCTATCGTGTATTTCAAATAAAAGGCGACAGCATGGAGCCTGTTCAATCAGGATCCTATATTATTTGCGAATATGTTGCCAATTGGGAAGAAGTAACAGACGGAAAACCTTTTATTTTAATTACAAAAGATGACGGGATTGTATATAAACGAATTTATCGCACCCCGGAAAACCCGGAACAAATCATCTTAAAATCAGACAACCCGGACTATGAACCCTACAATATAAAACTCGAAGAAGTATTTGAAATATGGAAAGCCTTAGGATATATTAGCTTTGACTTACCGGAAAAAACAGATGAATTAAATTTAAGCCATTTACATGATATGATTATTGACCTTAAAAACGAGGTAGAATCCTTAAAAAATGATACGAAATAAATCAGGTTTCATTTTTTATGATATCGTTTAATAATGTAAATTTGTTTTCCAAAATGTATGCAGTCTTCTTGCTGACAGACAGACCATGTCTTTCGGCAGGCAGTTCCTGAATTCAGAAAATACAGTTCTTTCAATATTTTTTATCGGGATGTAGCCTGCCAATTGGCAGGCAGGCGCAGCTAGGTCCCGAATTAAAAAACCATTTTAATAAAATGTTTTAATTACAATTCGAGGATGCTGGAAAAAATATAAAAAAATTTCATTTTTTTGTTTTTTTAGG
>JBNJFS010000095.1:0-8091 GCA_051747085.1 Bacteroidota bacterium | reverse complement strand
GAACTTAGTTGCTGCTCAATTTTATCTGATAAGTTTCTGGTTAAAGCATAAAACTTGATATAATCTTTGCGCGAATACATTCGCATGGTAATTGAATTAACATCGATGACAAAAGGAAGAAATTTATTACTTATTTTATATTCAACAAGTTTATATCCAAAACCTTTTACCCTAATATTAAAATACTTAGGGATCTCATTAACCAATATTTTATCTTTGGGGAAATTGGTATATCTTACCGGTAACGTTACATCCGTTTCATATTCCTGTTCCAGTTGGTTAAGAAACCAGAAAATGGTAGCAATAAAAACAAATATCAAAAATATGATAAACCGTTTGTCAGGTTTAACGTTTCGTCTGGCAAAAAACTTTTTAATTTTATCTTCGATATTTTTTGATACCACCATTGAAAAAAATAAAAAAGCGTTTAAGAATCATTTCCTAAACGCTTGTAAAATTACAAAATTATTTTGTTGAACTAATATCCGTTGCGTCTTTTAAAATAGCACTTTTGTCAATTTTAATTTTCACATCTTTATCAATTTCTACAATAACATAATTATCTTTAAGACCATCTACTCTTCCGTAGATTCCTCCGGTAGTAATAACTTTATCACCTTTCTGCAAAGATTCTCTGTATTTTCTCAATTCTTTCTGACGTTTCATCTGCGGACGTATCATAAAGAAATAGAAAATAACAATGATTAATAACAAAGGTAAAAAAGAAGCTAAAGGGCTTTGTCCTTCAGTGGGTTGCCCCATTAATAATACATACAATAAATTGTTCATCATTTTAAATTTTTAATTATTATTTATACTTATTTTTTTATAACATTTGCTCGTATTGACAGGGTGTGGTTCCCCTGCGTAGTATTCATTTCTATTATTATATTTTTATATTGCACGCCTCGTCTTCCTGCACTATCAAAAATAATTTCAACATATCCTGATTCATCCGGTGATATTGCTTTTTTAGTATAATTGGCAACAGTACAACCACATGTTGAGTAAGCATCTTTAATCACCAAATCGGATGTTCCGATATTCTTATACTTAAAAGAATAAGCAACCTGTTCGCCTTGATTCAGATTTCCAAAATTATGATACATGGTATCGAACTTTACATTGGAAACTCCGCTTACATAAGATGAACCATTTTGTTTATCTTTTGGATTTTTCAAAGAACATGCAGCCAAAAGAAGTAAAAGAAACCATATAAAATTTTTCTGAATTTTACCTGTCATACTGCCTGTTAATTTAAAGTACAAAGTAATAATTATTTTTGGAAACCATCAAGAAATATTAACCTGACGTATTATTATAAAATTTCTAAACGTTATCACAACGAAAAGGAGTGATCAATCAGGTTATATTTCACCGACTAACCCGCGTCCGGTTTTCTTTATTATTCCTTCTTTTTTTAGGTCTGCAACAACTTTATCCAATATTCCATTGATAAATACATTGCTTTTTTGTGTACTATAAAACTTAGCTATCTCAATATACTCGTCAAAAGTAACCTTTACAGGAATCTCTCTAAATTCTATCAATTCTGTAATTGCAAGCACCATAACAACAATATCAGTAAAGGCAACTCGTTCAATATCCCAGTTTTTAATATAATCGGCAATAAGCTGTTGATATTCGCTATGTTTTAAAATTGTTTTGCGTAACAAATGCTTTGCAAAATCCTTATCATCTTCGTTTTTAAATAAAGGCATAAGTTGTTGCGATTCGTCACTCGTTGCTTTAAAACTTTTTAACGTTTTAATAATCATGCCGGTAACAAAATCCAGGTCATCGTTCCAATAAATACTTTGTTCTTCCAGATTCTGATACAAAGGTTCATGAACAATGATAATTTTTGCAAATAAATCAATTATCAATTTTTTATCTTCTTTATATGAACGTTGTTCAGCATTCATATAGTTCTGATAAATTTCCGATTCTTTAATTTCTAAGTACAAATTTTTAATTAACTCCGGATAATTAACCCAGCTCAATTTATTATCATTTAAATATTTATTTAGCGAATCGTTAATCTCCAGCTGCTTTACCAATTTATTATCAACAAATTTTGTATTGGGATTCAGGTCCTCATGAGAGGGTACCAATTTCTGTTCAGCCAAATCAATTCTTGATTGGGCATATTTAACGATATCAATAACCAGTAATAATAAATAATGATATAAATCGTAGGATTTTTGGATGCTAAAGAACAACTCTTTTTCTGCCTGATTTATAGATTGTCCACTAGACTTTAGATAAGCGTAATAAATCTGAAGAATCTTTATGCGTAATAATCTTCGGCTAATCATTTTTAAGAACTCCTTAAATATTAATTTTGTTTTGAGGTTGCAAAGTAAACGATTTTTTTAAAATAGAACACAGATTTTTCAATTATTTAACACGATTTAATATCCCGTTGTGATCATCGATAAAATATTTTACGGATAAAATGTTTTAACTCTTTTTCTATCCCTTATGTAAAACAATGAATTAATTTTATTAACAGGCATGTTAAAAACAGAGATTCAAAAAAAAACTATTTTTTGATGATTTAATAATAATTTTTTTACTTTTGGGTGTTGATTAATTTAAACCAACTAAATTATTAAAAGATGGATGGATACGACAAAAACGAAGAGTTAGAGAAAAACGAAAACAACAACGAACAAACCAATAAAGGACGTGATGAAATTTTCTCTAAAGTTGTAAGAGCAGGGAAAAGAACTTACTTTCTGGATGTTAAAACAACCCGAAGAAATGATTATTATCTTACCATCACAGAAAGTAAAAAAAGGTTTAACCGGGACGGAAGACATTATTTTGAAAAGCACAAAGTTTTCTTATACAAAGAAGATTTTGACAAGTTTACCGAGAACCTTCAAGAAGTAATAGAATTTATCAAGAATGCAGTACAGAATCAGGAAAATGAATCATTTGAGCCTGCTGAAGTCAACGCAGAAATTGATAACACAAAAAATGAAAATTACACGTCAGATGTAAAATTCGATGACCTGGGTGAAAATAAAGAATAAAAATTAAAGGCTGGCTTTTTGCCGGCCTTTTTATTTTTAATCATATTTTTCCATCTTATCTCCGATGGTTACCTTCCCATCTTTACGGTTTTGAATTTTAAGATAAACCAATAGTTCATCTGCTCCTTTTTCAAAACAAACCTCCTGTAGTTTTTCCACTACTTTCATTATATCATCGTAGGGACCTTCAATAACTGTTTCAAACGGACAAACCCGGTATCGCAAACCCGAATCATTAATAACCTGAATGGCCTCGTCAACCAATGCATACGTTTCTTTTGTTTTTGATTTTGGTAATACCTGTACGGCAACATTTACCTGATGATTCATAGCATTTAGTATTTTAAAAGTTTATAATCCTTTATCTTTAAAAAAGTTCTTTATCTCGGTATAATCCAACATTTTAACATTGGTGATTAAATATTGTTGGTATAAAAAATCACCATACTGGTTACACTCGGCAATAGAAGATTTAATTACATTTCCAATGGAAACCTCAATAGGAATAAGCGCAATTACAGAAACATACTTTTCCACAAAGGTAACTTTTTCTATTTTGCAATCATGCTTTTCAAAAACATCCTCAAACTCTGTTTGTACAATTTTCCTGTGGGTATCCGAAAAAGAATCATCGGATTTTAATTTACAGGCTATAAAATAGCGCAATTTCTCCCCTTTACCTCCCAATCCGGTAGAGATAAAAATCTGGTTCTCATCAAGCAAGCTGGTTTCCAGCCCTATACGACAATGCTGAAGCGCCAGCATAGCCCATGAATATAATTCACTATCATTATCATTCACCACCTTTTCGATAATGCGATAAGACTCGGGCTTATCAATGGTAGAAAGTTCGGCTAACAATTTTTTCTTTTCCTCTGTATGCACATCAGGATCAGTCAACCTATTATATGCTTCATCCAGAATTTCTTTATCTTCTCTCTTGTTTTCAGCTATTTCATTAACAAGCTCAAAGAATTCGACCTGTAAATCAACATCTATCTGCTCTTCCAGGATACTAAAATCACCCCCCATCTCAATTAAAATTTCTTTCAGCTTTTGATATATATTATCATCTTTCATTGAAATTCTTTTAGAGCAAACTTAAGTTTTTTTTCCCTATTATGAAGGGTTTTTATCCTAATTTAAATCTTATGATAACAACAAAACACCTTAATGATTGTTAAAAAAATACCATCATATTGGTATTGTTTGTTTGTCTGAATAGATATATTTTTGAATTCTTTTGATTAAGCGGTAGACTTTAAATATAAATGCGATTATCACAACTTAAAAATAACAACAAGGGTATAATTACCAAAGTGCGGGGACGGGGAGCTTTTCGAAGACGAATTACCGAAATGGGATTTGTAAAAGGGCAAATGGTAAGAGTGATTAAAAATGCTCCTTTAAAAGATCCTGTACAATACAGCCTTATGGGGTATGAAGTATCATTACGTCGTAGCGAAGCCTCATTAATTGAAGTTATTACCGAAGAAGAAGCCAAACAACTTACCCATAAATCTTTTAACGGAGTTATTACTGACGAGGTATTAAAAACATCCGCCCGGAAAAAGGGAAAAGAAATTCAGGTAGCTTTAGTGGGTAATCCAAATTCGGGAAAAACTTCATTATTCAATTTTGCTTCCAAATCAAGAGAGCATGTGGGAAATTACAGTGGGGTAACCGTTGATTCAAAAACATCGCTTTGTAAAGTAGATGACTATGTCCTTAACATTACCGACCTACCCGGAACATATTCACTATCGGCCTATACACCGGAAGAACTATTTGTACGCAAATTTATTTTAGGCGAACTCCCCGATGTGGTTATAAACGTAGTAGATGCTTCAAATCTTGAACGAAACCTCTACCTTACCACTCAGCTTATAGACATGGATATTAAGGTTGTTATAGCCCTTAATATGTACGATGAGCTAAAGAAAAAGGGTGATGAGTTTGATTTTAAATCGCTGGGAAAAATGTTGGGTATCCCTATCATTCCAACAGTAGGCTCAAAAGGGTTGGGCGTAAAAGATTTATTTGATAAAGTCATTGAAGTTTATGAAGATAAAGACCCGACCGTAAGACATATTCATATCAACTACGGCAAAGATGTAGAAAGTTCAATTCGTACTATTCAGGATGAAATCTGGAAAAATAAACGATTGACCGATATTATTTCATCACGTTTTTATGCAATTAAACTGCTTGAAAAAGATGAAGCAGCAAACTTCTCCCTTTCCAAATGGAGTAATTACGATATCATAAAACAAAAAACAGAAAAGGAGATTCAAAAATTAGAATCGCTGTTAAATGATGACACCGAAACCATCATTACCGATGCCAAATATGGATTTATAACCGGAGCCCTAAAAGAAACATATAAAGGAAACATCGAAACCCGCAGAAAAAACACCGACAGAATAGATAAAATACTAACTCACAAAAATTTAGGGTTTCCGTTTTTTATCTTCTTTTTATGGATAATGTTTTTTTCTACGTTTAAGTTAGGCCAATACCCCATGGAATGGATTGACGCCCTCATAGGATTTATTGGAAATGGGATAAATAACCTTATGCCCCCGGGTCCGCTAAAGGATCTAATCATTGACGGGGTAATTGGTGGCGTTGGCGGAGTAATTGTTTTTCTTCCCAATATTTTAATCTTATTCTTTTTTATCTCCATCATGGAAGATACGGGATACATGGCTCGTGCAGCATTTATTATGGATAAAATAATGCATAAGATAGGGCTACACGGCAGATCGTTCATCCCTTTAATTATGGGATTTGGTTGTAATGTACCTGCAATAATGTCGGCAAGAACCATTGAGAATCCTCAAAACAGGCTGCTAACAATTCTCATCAATCCCTTTATGTCATGTAGTGCCCGACTCCCTGTTTATGTACTAATTATTTCTGCTTTTTTTCCAAACTATCCCGGAACGGTATTATTCTCCATTTATATTATTGGAATTATTGTTGCTGCCCTGATAGCTATTCTTTTTAAAAAGACCCTCTTTAAATCAAAAGAAGTGCCTTTTGTAATGGAACTCCCCCCTTATCGTATACCAACACTCCGTAATACAACCAGGCATATGTGGTCTAAAGGCTCACAATATCTAAAAAAAATGGGAGGTGTTATTCTCGTTGCATCCATTATAATTTGGGCATTAGGATATTATCCACGAGATATTGAATACTCCGTAGATTATGATCAAAAAATTGAACAAATAGCCCAATCCAATCCCGATGCATACGACGAAATACAAACCGTTGTAAACAAAAAAAATGCAGAAAAACAAGAGAAATCATATATCGGGCAGATAGGTAAATTTATTGAACCCGTAATGCGCCCCTTAGGTTTTGACTGGAAAATGAGTGTTAGTATATTATCCGGTGTTCCCGGAAAAGAAATTGTCGTCAGTACCATGGGAGTTCTATATCAGGCTGAAGAAAACGGGTCGGATGTACATGAAAATTTAGTCGTTCGGTTACAAAACGACAAAGACAAAGATGGAAATCAAATTTTCACACCTCTTGTGGCCTATACTTTTTTACTGTTTATCTTATTGTATTTTCCATGTATCGCGACAATAATAGCTATCAACAAAGAATCCGGTCACTGGAAATGGGGACTTTTCACTATTTTTTATACCACGGCACTGGCCTGGATAATTTCATTTCTGGTATATCAAACCGGAACATTAATTTTAAATTTATAAAATTATGATTCAAGAAGTTATTGTATATATCATTATTTTTTTATCGTTGGTTTATATCGGATACCAATTCATTTCATTTCTTAAAAACAGCTCTAAGAATGGCTGCAGTTGTTCGGGTTGTGATTTAAATTCTGACATAACCCATATTAAAGCTCTTATAAGGAATAAATAACAATTAAATCAATTTTTTATCCTTTAGAATAAAATTATATTCGTATTTTTATCATTACTAAAATAAATATTGATGGACTGGTTTTTATTAGTAATAGCTATATTATTGATCATCATAGGATTACTGGGCTGTATCTTGCCCGTTATTCCCGGCCCTCCGCTTAGCTTTTTGGGATTATTAATCGTACATTTTACGGAATTTGCTGATTATACCACCAATTTCTTATTATTTGCTGCGTTTATAGCTATCTTAGTCACCGTGTTAGATTATGTTGTTCCCATTTGGGGTACCAAAAGATTCGGAGGAACAAAAGCCGGCATGTGGGGTGCCGGAATAGGAATGATTATTGGCATGATATTTTTAGGCCCTCTGGGATTAATATTAGGCCCTTTAGCAGGGGCAATCATTGGTGAATCATTAAAAGGAGCCAATAATAGAGATGCTTTCAGAGCCGGTCTCGGAGCATTTATTGGATTTTTAACCGGTGTTGGACTTAAACTGGCTGCATCAATTTACATTACCTGGCATTTTGTAAAAGGTGTCATTTAAAATCTAAGAAAATTCATATTATGAAAGATATTGTAGTACCTATTAATTTTTCCAAAGATTCGGAAAACTCGCTTGAAGAAGCTATTTTTTTATCTAAACTACTCAATAGCAGAATCCATTTAATTAATGTTGTTGCGCTGGGAGACTGGTGGAATAATTTAATCATTACCAAAGATACCAAAGAACAACTGTATCAATTATCGCTCGAAAATTTAAAAAAAACAGCTGCGCTTCATCCTGAAACGGATTTTGAACTAAAAGTGCTTTTTGGCAAAGTACACGAAGAAATTCTGGAATATGCAGAATCTGTTAATTCAGAGCTTATCATTTTATGTGATAAACATAAGGAGGAGAAAGAAAATAAAATCTTAGGCTCTATCGTTACCCATGTAATTACCGAAGCTAAATGCCCGGTGATTACCATTAAAAACAGAATTGATACTGACTTTAAAAATATTGTTGTTCCTATTGATTTAGCAGAAGATACTGACCGAAAGGTTAATGCAGCATTAGCTTTCAATCAATATGCAAAGGCTAAACTACATTTTGTTTCGGTACTTTTTGAAGGGATTGGAAACCGGAATATACGTACACGGAAAAAGGT
>JBNJFS010000094.1:0-8226 GCA_051747085.1 Bacteroidota bacterium | reverse complement strand
ATGGACAGCACCGATCTGATGAAGTGGAAATACCAGCGCTACATGCAGGATTACCTCGGCTGCATAGCATCGGTAGATGAAAATGTGGGGCGCGTGCTGGATTATCTCGAAGAGAGCGGGCTGAGCGAAAATACGATTGTGGTTTATACTTCCGACCAGGGATTTTACCTCGGGGAACACGGCTGGTTCGATAAACGGTTTATTTACGATGAGTCGTTTAAAACGCCTTTGCTTGTGAAATGGCCCCGAAAAATTGCTCCCGGAATAGTTTCAGATGAGATGGTGCAAAACCTCGATTTTGCACAGACATTTCTCGATGCAGCCGGAATCGATGAACCGGACGATATGCAGGGCGAAAGCCTGATGCCGCTGCTTACCGGGAATACCGACAACTGGACACGCGACGCCGTGTATTATCATTATTACGAATACCCGGGATTCCACATGGTAAAACGCCACTACGGGATTGTGACCAGGGAGTACAAACTGGCGCACTTTTATTACGACATCGATGAGTGGGAACTCTACGACCGGCAGGCCGATCCGCTGGAACTGAACAATGTGTATGACGATCCGGAATACGCAGATGTGGTGAATGAACTAAAAGTAAAGCTGGATGAACTCCGCGAAAAATACAACGATCCGAAATCACTCGACCGGGAGTTTATCCGGATGTATGAAGAACGCGGGATTTCAAATCCGGTGAACTAACTAACCTGTTTAATTCACCTTGTGATTTTAGTTTGTTTTAAGTAGGGCCGATCTTTATATATTCTGTTTTACAATAAAAGGTAACCCTTCGATTTTATTGTTTTATAACATGTTTTTTGCTCTCTCTCTCTCTCTCTCTCTCTGGTTTCCAGTGTTTTGTGTTTTTAAACATATTTCATTTTTGTTTTCGATGTCCTATTTTTAATACCTGAAAACTCCCGGCTCCTGTTGGCCGGCCCAAAAAAAGAAGAATATGTTTGGAATTTCAGGCATACACACTTACCGGATTATAGAAATGCGACACATATTTAATTTCCGATAAACCATTAAATAAAAACCAATAAAACGATTCCCAATGGACAACATCAAATGCATCGACAATTATTCCCGGTTAAAAGAACTTTTTGAAAAAGGGTACAAAGGCAATCCCGGTTACTTTGCCCAAAAACTAAACATCAGCAGACGAACATTCTTCCGGCTGTTAACATATCTAAAAGAAACGGATAACCTGGAAATTCACTTTGACCGGAAAACCCAGGCGTATTATTTAAAATCATTCTAAATTTCAGCGTGCCACCATGTGGCACGCTAAAGTATTAGTTTTGAAGTATCAACTTTTCAATAGCATATGTTTAATTTTTAAAAATTGGAAAATGAAAGACCCAAAAAAGAGAAGAAGTAAAATACTCATTTACCAATGCCAATCTGGTTTAATACACCGTAAATGTTCTGGCTTATATACAGGCTCAACGGTTTTTTGTTGAACATTGCATCAAAGAAAACAAAGGCGTTTTGAGTATGGATCAGTTTCAAAATCGAAAATGGCAGGCATGGCAACATCAGGTAGCATTGAATATTATGGTTTCATGTTTCTTACTGAAAGAAAAATTATTGTGTTTCGATGATTTGCCATTGCTTTCAGTAGCCAATATCAGAGAATGACTTGTTTCAAAATGTCTCAGACCAGACCAGATAATAAATGTTCAAGCTGCTGTTTGACAGATGTTTGTGAAAACAACAAGGCATTAATCGATATTATAAAACAGATGAATTTATAGATGTCTTATAGTAGAATTAATAACCGACCAAAATGGGTAATCAACAATTTAACAGATTTACTTCACGCATAGATTTTGTCAATAAAATTTTTGCAAAAAATGAAAAAAATATTCAGGCAAATGGGTTGTTCCATGGTAGGATGGGGCATGCATTATTCTACTATCATCTGTATAAATTTACCGGAGCCCCTTCTTATGAGGAGAAAGCCGATGAATTAACAGACAAAGTTTATACAGGTTTGCATACAAACAACGCTTCACCTGATTTTGAAGGAGGCCTGGCGGGGATTGGCTGGGGGATAGAATACCTGGTTCAAAATGGTTTTGTTGAAGCGAACACAGACGAAATACTGGAAGAGGTTGACAGCAGGATTTTTCAACATGTGATACATACCGAAAAAGTTCCAATAAATTTTAATAACGGTCTTTTGGGATACGCTACCTATATTATTTGGAGATTGAAAAACTGCCACAATCCTGAGCTGTATAAAATCCAGGAAGGTTTACTAATTGAGATAGTCAACAAGATTACAGTTTTGTTGGATAAACAGCTTGTGAATTATAGTGAGCCGGCAGGTTTCAATTTGTTTTGGGATTTACCTGTTATCTTGCTTGTTTTTGGTGAAATACTGGAACTTGGAATTTATAGGAATAAAATTTATCAGGTGCTGAAAGAGTTAACTCCGGTTGTTTGTACGCTTATTCCGCTTTTGCACTGTAACAGGGTTTTTTTATTGCGGGGGATATATAAGATTACAAAAAATTACCAACTGGCACATTGGGAAAAGCACGCAAATATACTCGCGTCGAATATTCTATTTCAAACTATATTATACGAAGAATTCACCGACAGGAGTATTTTTTTACACAATGGCCTTGCCGGTGTTTATACTATGGTTCATTCTATTTTAAGACAAAGTAAACTTAATGGTCAGGAATTTATTCCCGATTTGTGGTGGGAGAAAATTTTAAACTCATCAGTCTGGGATTTATTGGAACAAAAAGAAAAACAACTACCGGCATCTCTGGGATTAATAGGAGGGCTGCCCGGAACTTTGCTTGTGCTCCTTACAAATCAGTACAAAAATGTTAGCCCATTATGCGTTTAAAACGTTTCCCATATGAATATCAATTAGATGCCATGGATTGTGGTCCGGCCGCATTAAAAATAATTACCAAATATTTTGGGAAATATTACTCATTGCAATATTTAAGGGATTTGTGTGGTATCACACGCGAAGGTGTTTCTTTTCTGGATCTGAGTTACGGGGCAGAAAAAATCGGGTTACATACACTGGCAGTACAAGCGAGTATTAATGATTTACGCCTGAAAGTACCTCTTCCTTGTGTTATTCATTGGGACAACAGCCATTTTATCGTTGTTTATAAAACTACCAAACAAAAGGTGTTTGTTTCCGACCCGGCCAAAGGCCTGTTAAGTTATTCCTACAATGAATTTAAAAAGGGCTGGTATAAAGCAGGCAGCAATAAAGGTGCCCTTCTCGCGGTTGAGCCAATGGCTGATTTTCTTCAGCGCGATCTGGAAGAAAAAACAGAACGTAAAAAGACATTTGAAAATATTTTTGGGTATTTTGCGCCCTACAAACGAAATTTTTTAACCATTTTTGTGGTAATGCTCATTGCCACAGCTTTACAGGGAGTTCTGCCATTTATCTCCAAAGCTGTAATCGATGTTGGAATCCAAACACGCGATTTGAATTTTATTAACCTGGTTCTGATTGCCAATATTGTAATTATCCTAAGTGTAACTATTTCAAATGCTGTACGCGATTGGTTGTTGTTGCATATCACGGCACGTGTGAATATTTCCCTGATCTCCGACTACTTGATCAAACTGATGCAATTGCCGGTTACTTTTTTCGAGAACAAGATGATTGGCGACATTTTACAACGGGCCCAGGATCATGAGCGTATCCGTAATTTCATCATGAACAATTCACTCAACCTGATATTCTCTTCGTTAACCTTTGTCACATTCGGTATTATTTTACTGGTTTTTAATGCAACTATTTTTTACCTGTTTATTGCGGGAAGCATTTTATATTTAATTTGGGTGCTGTCTTTCCTCAGAATCCGGAAAAAGCTCGACTGGGAATATTTCGACCTCATTTCAAAAAATCAGAGCTACTGGGTAGAAACCGTTTCGGCAATCAGCGATATAAAAATCAACAATTACGAAAAACAAAAACGTTGGAAATGGGAGAATATACAGGCCAGACTGTATAAAGTTAACCTGAAAGTATTGAATATAACCAATTTCCAGAACCTGGGCGCCCAGTTTATAAACAGCATAAAAAACCTGGCCATTATTTTTTACTGTGCAAAGGCTGTAATTGTTGGAGAAATTACATTTGGTGTGATGATATCCACCCAATTTATTATCGGGATGCTGAATGCACCTTTAACACAGTTTGTCGGGTTTATTACCTCAGCGCAATATGCAAAAATAAGTTTTTTGCGTATAAACGAAATTCACCAATTAAAAGAAGAAGAGGAGGTGCAGGTTGCAAACAACATGCAAATGCCTGAAAACCGAAGTTTGGCTTTACGAAACGTGCTATTCCAATACACCTCCAATTCTCCTTTTGTGCTTAAACAAGTCAGCTTATTAATTCCGGAAGGTAAAACAACTGCAATAGTCGGGGAAAGCGGCAGTGGAAAATCTACTTTGTTAAAGCTGCTGATGCGCTTGTACCATCCTACTCACGGCGAAATATTGCTGGGCAGTATGAATATTGCCAATTTAAGTTTGCGCGAGTGGCGCGATCACTGCGGTGTGGTAATGCAGGATGGAAAAATTTTCAACGATACTATTCTCAACAATATCGTTCTGGATGACGAAACTATAAATTACAAGAACCTGGGGGAAGCAGTAAAAATTGCCCATATTACAGAAGAAATTGAGCAAATGCCACAGGGCTACCAGACTAAAATTGGCGAGGTGGGCCGGGGACTAAGCGGGGGGCAAAAACAACGCATTTTAATTGCACGTGCCTTATACAAAGCGCCCCCTTATCTGTTTCTCGACGAGGCCACCAACGCGCTCGATGCCATAAATGAGCACAAAATTGTACAAGCACTGAACCAGGCTTTTGAAAAACGTACGGTGGTGGTAATTGCGCACCGCCTGAGCACCATTATGCATGCCCACCAAATAGTGGTCATGCGCGACGGGTTTATTATTGAAGTGGGAAATCACCAGCAACTGATGGAGAAAAAAGGACATTATGCCGACCTGGTGCAAAAACAAATGGGCATTTGGCAGCCCGAACCCGAAAAAACTAAAAACCTTACCCCTGTAGTTTAGGGGCAACTATTTAATTATAAACTTTTAAAAATTTACAACGATGAAAAAATTGAAAAAATTGAGTTTAAAACAAATGGAGCAGGAGATGCATTTATTAGGCAGTTATGAGCAGTCAGGGGTCGTCGGTGGCTATACACCTTCTACATGGACATACCAGGAATTTTTTAATTATCTTGAAGGTGAATTTACTTCGGAGTGGAATGCAATAGTCAGCAGTTTAGATAATGCATTCGATGAGGCTGAATCTTTTTTTGAAAGCAGAGCTGAATCTTTTGCTAATCTTTCGTGGAGCGCAGTAGAAGAGTCTGTTACTACATGGTTGAATAATCTGGCTGGAGGTGCCTCACCATTAGGAGCCCCTATTATAATTATTGATAATCCAAGTTTGTATCCAGGGTCTGGCTCTGACTCTTATTCCGGATCGGACATTGAAGGTTCTTATTGATATACAACTATTTGATAAATAAATGAATCTTTTTTACATAAGATTGCCGTGGTATATTGAACTATTGTTACTGACAATAGGGATGTTAGGCATAAATATTTCCGTTGTTCATATTGGTTATATAAATATTTGGACAATAATTTTGTGTCAATTAATTAACTTGGCTGGTTTTGTGGGGATTTTATGGCTGGCAAGGAATCATTTAATCCGGCAAAATCAAGACAAAAAAGACTGTTGGTTTTGTTTTCTTAGAAGAAAATTAAAACCTGAGGATATCTTTTGGATTATTCTGATTGTAGTCCTGTCAAAAATTACTACTTCTCTGGTTTCGAAAATTGACTTTCTTACATATTTTGATTTTAAAATATTTAAAGGATTTTCACTAGGACATATTTCTGAGAAGGAACAAATAATCTCCGCTGTTTTTTTTGGACTGGTTTTAACACTTGGAGTATTTGCTGAAGAGTTTTATTTTAGGGGATATCTTTTTGAGCTTCAGTACAAAACTTTCAAGAAATATACCTGGATGATAAATGGAATTTCCTGGAGTTTTTTTCACCTTTTTTCGCCAACAAATTTTATCGTCATTTTACCACAGTGCCTAATCTATTCATACGTATATCAAAAAAGACGAAATATCTGGATTACCATAGTTGCACATTTAATAAGCAATTACCTTGTTTTGTTTTCAAGGGTGAGATATATGATATAAGGCGTTGTTAGTCTTTGAATTTACAATTAAAATCAAAGCTTAACTTTTTTAATTCTAACTACTAAAAAAACTATTATGAAACGCAAATTAATTCAATTGATCTCAAGTGTTTTGGTGTTGATAACTCTTGCATCGACCACCACGTCGGCACCCCCAAATAGTCTTTACGGAAGGTGGAGAATGGTTTCCGGAAAAACAAACGGCCTGCCCAATCCGCAGATGGCAACGGATCGTGACTGGAAGTTCAATAAAGACAACACTTTTGAAGGGAAGGTGTACGTTAATGACATGCCCCGTCCGTTTAACCAGGGGGTTTTTATGTTGCCAAACGATACTACGTTGGTAACAATCCATGCAGACAATTCCGGGAAGCTGTCGAATTTGGCGTACACCTATAACTACCATATCAAAAACGATACACTTCATTTATATGGGTTTTACACAACAAATGTTAAAGACAAACCAGGTTTGCTGCAGCTAATGCATATCGATGAAAAATGGGTGAAGGTTAAATAGAAAAGAAAAACTGAAAACCTTACCCCGGTAGTTTAGGGGGCAACTATTTAATTATAAACTTAAAAAATTTAACGATTATGAAAAAATTAGAAAAATTGAGTTTGAAACAAATGGAGCAGGAGATGACTGTGATTGGGAGCGAAGAGCAGTATAGCCTGAAAGGAGGAGAAGTGACATTAGTATTTGACAGAAGTGATTCAATGATTTACATCATGGTTGATGGGATTACAGTGGAATCCCATACTGCTCATAATATTGTTGATAGTTCGAGTCAAGGTCAGTGGTCAAATGGAAGTTACTCAATGTATGATTCGATTAATCCTTATACTCACTCAGATGACGCATTTGATAGTTCGTATGGAACCCATGGAATTTATAGAGCTAATCCTTTTTATGATTCAAATGGCTGTTATAGAACAGGTATGGGAATACACTCAGGACGAAGTGATAATACTTCTCATCCAACAATGGGATGTATTAGAACAACTGATGCAGCTATGGCGAATATAAAATGTTATGCAGGCTCTTATGGCGGGGTTACTAGCATTATTGTGCAAGATTAAATTTGTACTATGAGACATTTACCAATATCATTAATAATATGCTTTTTAGCAGCTTTCACTTGTTCAGCTCAGGAAAAGTGGTACAAGGACGGAATTGGTTTCAATTCTGTTTTTCAAAATATTGAAAAAGGGGAGTATGCAGGAGAGGTTACCGGAGCGGTATTGTTAGAATCTAAGGAAGGGACGAAAGTTTTTTGTTCGCTTGCAAGCGATAAAACAACTCTGTCGATTATACCAGACCAGAATAATATCTATGATGTTAGCTTTAAGAGATATTTGTTCGGAAATAATGAAATAAAGTTCAAATATACTACTTATAACCGGGCAAATGCATTTACTGTTTTAATGGGTGATTCGGAATTTACAACAACTCTTATTGACGGGGCATGTGAATTTGTTTTTACTGGTTTGGAGTACAAATACATCTATGACGGTGAATCAGAACTTTTGTTGCTATTATTTAATGATGATGTCGGATTATCTCCGGGAAGTTGTAATGGAGAAATGCAATTATTCATAAAAAAAGGTAGTACTATTGCCATCTCTATTGAAAAATAAATAAATCTAATTAAGTCTCGGAAGTCATTGTCCACTTTTTTAAAGCAGTAGCAATCACCAATTAATCATTGGATGCTTAAGAATCCTATCTTTCAGAATTTATATGTAATTTAAAATGTTGCAATGAAAATTGATCTTTCAGACGTATCCTTTATCATCCCAGTCCGTTTGGATTCAATTGATCGACTGGAAAATATTGAAATGTGCTGCTCCCATTTATTAAAAAAATTCGATACACAAATTATGATTTTGGAGGGAGCAGCATATAATAATAAAATGCTTTACCGCTTGTTAAGTAATAGAGTTGAAATAATTTTTGTTAAAGATTCGGATCC
>JBNJFS010000093.1:0-8239 GCA_051747085.1 Bacteroidota bacterium | reverse complement strand
AATCATATTACTCAAATATATTATCATTACGAAGAACTGTTGAGAGTTGGTGAAGAAAAGTATCTTGAACAAGGTATGTTTTTTGTCGATACCAATTATGCCAAAGTATTTGACTTGAACTTTATTAGCGGCTCGCCTGAAGATTTGAAACATCCGAATAATCTTTTTCTGACGGAAAAAATTGCAGAGAAATATTTTGGCAGCGTTGAGCAGGCTTTAGGTAAAACTGTAAGGGTTAAGGATTCTATTTTGTTACAGGTAAAAGGAGTGGTTGAAAATCCACCACGAACATCACATATTCCATATAGAATGGTTTTATCGTGGAGTACTTTGTCGGATGCTTTTTTTCAGTTCGAATACGATAGCTGGAGTTCGGTAATATCTGGTTTTGGAACTTATTTAACGTTAAAAGAAAATTCAGATCCTGTGTCTGTTGGTAATAAGATACAAAATATTGTTAAGCAAGCTTCAGATGAAGAAGATGATGATTCCTTTGGGAAGTATTATTTGCAGCCTTTAAACGAAATTCACTTTGATGAGCGGTTTGAAACCTATTCGGGATCATATATTACCAGTAAGCGTTTTATCTGGATTTTTACCAGTGTTGCATTGTTTATACTTATTATTGCGTTCATCAATTTTACAAACCTGTCGTTAGTTCAAACCATAAAAAGAACCAAAGAGGTAGGTGTACGAAAAGTTTTAGGGGCAGGCCGGGGCAGGCTTATTAAGCAATTTTTGGGCGAAACATTTGTTATTTTACTTATAGCCGAGGTTATAGCAATTATATTAACCGAAGTGGTTTTGGTGCAAATTAATGCGATTCTTGGAAATAATATAGTGCTTAAACTTTATGGCGATGTATCGCTCATCATATTTTTATTTCTGGTTTTAATATCGTTAACCATTTTATCCGGAATATACCCTGCATTGGCTTTATCAAAATATAATCCCATAAAAGCGTTGCGATATAACATGATGTCGAATCGCAAAAAATCACCTTCTTTATTCAGTTTTTTGGTCATTTTCCAGTTTTTTGTTTCTCAGGTTTTAATTGTTGCTGCCATTATTATTTCTTTACAAATCAATTATTTTAAGAATAAAGATCTGGGGTTTGAAAAGGAAAATATTTTTTTGCTGAACATTCCTGAAAATCAAAATTATAAAGCCACAGTTCTAGTCGACCGTTTAAAACAAATTCCGGAAATTAAGCAGGTTTCTTTAGGTATAGGAGCACCTATATCAGAGGCTAATATTAACTCAAATTTTATTATAGAAGGGGATGATAATAATTATTTTACCAATTTAAAAATGGTTGATACTGCTTACAATAAATTATATGGATTAAAATTACTGGCAGGAACATGGTATTCGAGAACAAACACGAAGGATACTTCTTTTAATATTGTGGTCAATAAATCTTTGACACGTAAAATTGGATTAACCAATCACAATGATGCTATTGATATGTATTTAAAAATGTTTGGCTCTAATCATGCAAGGATAATCGGAGTTGTTGATGATTTTCATTTATATTCATTACAACATCAGATATCTCCCGTTGTTTTTATGCCTTATGAGCAATTTTACAGACAGTTAAGTATAAAAACCAATGATATTGATTTTGCTTCCATTAAACCTAAACTGGAAAATGTGTGGAATGATATATTCCCTGAATATTTATTCAACGATGAAATACTTGAAGATAAAATAGAGGAAAGATATTCTGCGGAGCAGCGCACATCCGACATTATTAAAATATTTACTTTTATTGCAATTGTTATTGCTTGTTTGGGGCTTTACGGACTGGTATCGTTTATGCTTGTCCAACGAACAAAAGAAATAGGTATTAGGAAAGCATTAGGGGCAACCGTACCATCATTAATTCTGTTGGTTTCGAAACGATTTTTAAAGCTTGTCGTTATTTCCTGTATTATGGCATGGCCGGTAGCTTATTATTTAATGAATAACTGGCTTAAGGATTATGCCTTTAAAATTGATATTCAGTTCTGGGTATTTCTGGTTGCCGGAATGTTATTAATAGTGATAACTTTTGTTACGATTTTCCATCAGGCATTTAAAGTATCTAAAACCAATCCGGTAGATGTGCTTAAGTATGAGTAATTTTAAACCATGCCTTCGGCAGGTAGATTTAAAATGCAGAAATGATCAAAATTTTCAATTTTGTAATCATTTCGAGCATCCACGAAAAACAAGCAAATTAAAAATTTGTGTTTTTCGGGACATGAAACCTGAAACCTGAAACCTGAAACCTGAAACTATGCCTTCGGCAGGTAAACCTGAAACTATTTTCTGGTAAAGTATTTACAATAAGCTTGTATTCCACAACTTTCACATTTTGGTTTGCGGGCAATACAAACATAACGGCCGTGTAAAATGAGCCAGTGATGTGCAATGGGAATTAACTCTTCGGGAATGTATTTTACAAGTTGTTTCTCGGTTTCTAAAGGGGTTTTAGCATTGGTAGTTAACCCGATTCTTTTCGAAACTCTGTGCACGTGCGTATCAACCGCTAGTGCCGGTTTTTGATAAACTACTGAAGCAATGACATTGGCTGTTTTTCGGCCAACACCAGGTAGCTTTTGTAGTTCTTTTACATCGTCCGGTACGATCTCGTTAAATTCTTCTACCAGCATCTTCGACATCCCGGCCAGGTGCTTGGCCTTATTGTTTGGATAGGAGCAGCTTTTAATATATTCGAAAATTTCATCCACCGATGCCTGAGCCATTTCATATGCAGTAGGGAATCGTTCCAAAAGGGCAGGGGTAATCATATTTACTCTTTTATCAGTACATTGAGCACTTAAAATTACAGCTACCAAAAGTTCAAATGGAGTGCCGTAAACTAATTCTGTTTCAGCAACCGGTTTTTCCTTCTGAAAGTATTCAATAATTTTTTCGAATCGTTCTTTTTTGGTCATGGTACATTAAATTATGGGGCCAAAAATAAGAAAACCATTTTATTGTTAGTTATTAAAAGGAATGGAAATAAAAAAAGTACTGCCTTTATCGATTTCTGTTTCATACCATATTTTTCCACCCAGAAGTTCAATAAACTGATTGGCTATGGTTAATCCAATTCCCAAACCCGCTGAGTTGTTAGGTATATTCTTGCCTTTTACAAACTGAGTAAAAATTTCTCCGTTTTTTTCTTCTGAGATACCTATTCCGGTGTCAGAAATAATGACTTGTAACAAATCGTCATCCTCTTTTAACCCGAGTTCAATACTCCCTTTTTGGGTGAATTTAAAAGCATTGTCTACCACTTTTAAAATACATTTTTTGAATAAATCTTTATCGGTAGTAATCATTCGGTTTTTTAATCTGCTGTCGGGCAAAAACTTAAAATTAATTGATTGGTTCGTGTCTTTATACTGTTCTATAATTTTAAAATGCACCTGATATAAGAAATCATACACATTGAACGCCGATTTATTTACGCTAATCACTCCCGATGCTCCCATTGAAAGCTCCAATAAACCATCAATCGTATTAATAAGCTCTTCACTGTTTTTACGAATGATATTCCAGATTTGTGGTTTCTTATCTTCGGAAAGTTTCGATTCGGCTATCAGCGACGAAAAACCTACGATGCCATTTAAGGGAGTGCGAATTTCATGGGACAGATTATTTAAAAAACGTGTTTTTATTTCATCCGCTTTCCCTGCATCTGTTTCTGCCAGTATGAGTTTCTCATTTAATGCTTCAAGGTGGGCTTTTTGTTGGTATATTTCTTTATTTTTTTGCTTGAGTATTTTATTATTTCTAAGCGTATAAAAAATAAAAATCAGCAGGAACAAACTAAAAAGTATTACGGCAATAGTGATAATATTCAAATATTTAATGGTTTGTTCTTCGTCTTTTATTTTTAGCCTGTTTATTTCATTTTCTTTAATTTGCATTTTAAGTTTATGCTCCAGGGCATTCAACTGATTTATTTTTTCAACATTGTAAATCTGTTGATACAGTGTAAAATATTTTTTGTAATACTCTGTAGACTTTGAATAATTACCGGCCTGCTCGTAATTTTGTGCTAATAATTGGTAAGCATTTAATGTTTCGTTATTTAAGTTTATGGGTTGGGCTATTTTAATTACTTTAAAAAGATAATCAACGGAAGTGCTATATTGATTAATGTGTTGATAATATTTCCCATATCCTAAATAAGTTCTTGCCAGTCCAATATCATCTTCGGTATTGATGTTGTGATTATACGCTTTTTTTAAATAAACTAACGTTGAATCATAATGGTTGATTTCTAAAAAGGCGTTGGCCATCATGGTGTATGTTTTGCCGGCGTTGGAAAAGTATAAATATCTTTCTTCGAGATTTACCCCTTTACGCATATATTCAAGTGCTTGATTATATTTTTCCTGTTTATAATATAATCTTCCCATATTTGAATAAATTACACCCTGAAAGTTTTCTCTTTTAGAATTTTTTGCAGCTTCTAATGCTTTATTAAAATATTCTAGAGCCTTTTCAAATTCAAATAATCCTTCATAATTTAAGGCAATTAAGTTTAGAATTGCAAACTTATCGTTAATGGCTTCGTGCTGTTCGAAAAATTGCTCAGCATCAAGAGCCATTTCTAACCCAGAGCTATAATTGCCTGTCTCCCAATAAATATTTGTTAACCCGATAGAAACGGGGTTTGCCAGGTTAAGTTTTTTATTGGCTTTAACAATGGGCCATGCTTTTTTGTAATAAAATATAGCGCTGTCATGTGCCTGTTTAAGCTGGTGATGTCTACCTAATAAATAATAGTTCCAGGCTAAACCATAATTATAATCTTCCGACAGAGATAAATCAAGGTTTTGTACGATAGCCTTTTTAATACTGTCGTGTGTATTCTCAATTTTTTTTCTTAAAACCTCAATATTCTTATCGATGAGCTCTATATTCCGGGCATTCTGAAAAGTATCCCTACGATTATTTATTGTAAAAGAATTTAAGCTTTTCGGGATAAGTATGAGGAGTACGATATAAATAGTGAGCTGGCTAAATAAAAAATTGAATATTCGCATAATGTGTTACAATCAATAACATAAAAATATTTGACAATTAAAATAACAAAAAGTTTATAAAACGGATTGATTTTATGATTTTTTTAACGGAATTATTAGCACAAAGTTACTTCCTTTGCCTTTTTCTGATTGGACATTGAGTGTTGCGTTAATTACTTTTGAGAAGTTATATGCCAACGCTAAGCCAACTCCGCTGCCACTTATTTTATTATTATTTTCTTTTCCACGATGAAAGGGAGTAAAGATTCTATCTAACTTTTCTTTGGGTATGCCCGGACCTGTATCTTTAACAAAAATTTGTAGTACTGAATTTTTTTGTTCATATCCAATGTTAATTTCTCCTTTTTCGGTATATAAGATCGCATTTTTAAGCAATTCCATTATTATTTTTTGAAGCACATACTTGTCCGAACAGATAAGTATATTCGATGGATTAGAGGTTGTAATATGAATATTGTTGAAATCCTTAAAACAATAATCATTTTTTACCTTAGATACTAAATGGGTTAAAAAAGACGATAATTCAAATTCTTTATAGTTGGCTTTATATTGATTAGTGGTTAAGTGGGCTAAATCAACCAGGTTTTCAATAGTTGAAATAAGTTCGTTACTGTTTTTCTGGATGATTTTATCAATTTCATTTCTTTCTTTCTGGCTTACTTTTTCACTGGTGAGAATTTCAGAAAAACCAACAATTCCGTTCAGTGGCGTTCGTATTTCATGCGATATTGTTTTTAGAAACTGGCTTTTTAATTGATCCGACTCTTCGGCTTTTATTTTTGCTCTTGCCAATGCAATATTGGTTTTTTTGTAATGTACAATAAAGGCCAATGCTATGATAATCAGAATAATCAACAACCCTCCAATAATAAAAAATAATCGATTAATGGTTTGTTGTTTTTTTAATTCCAGTTCAACCATCTCTTTTTCTTTTTGCTGCTGAGTAAGTTGAAATTCTAAGGTCTTAGCCTGATTTATCTTTTTTACATCATAAATGGATTTATAGGTTTCAAAAAAATCATTAAGACTTTTATAAGCTTCTTTATAATGATTTTGCTGTCCATTAATTTGGGATTTTAAATACAAAGCCTCACTTAATACACTATTTAACTTAATATCGCGGGCATAATTTATAGTTCTTTCTACATGTTTAAGTGCTTTATCCATATTTTCGATCCGGAAGTAATAATTACTTACACTCATTAATGTATGCACTAAACCCACTTTATTATTCGATTTATTATTGAACTCAACGGCTTTTAACAGATAAGTGTAAGTAGAATCTAACAATCCTTTTTTTAGGTAAATATTGGCTATCGTATTGTATGAATTTCCGGCATTGGCATATAATTCATATTTTTCTTCAATTTTTACTCCTTTTTCAAAATAAAAAAGCGCCGAATCTAATTGGTTTTGTTCATAATATAACTTACCCATATTGGCTGATACAATTCCTGCATAAGCTTCATTATTGTCTTCTAAAGCAAGCTCAATCGAATATTTATAGTATTTTTTTGCCAATGGATACTCCATTAACGTCTGATAACTTAGTGCCAAAAGGTTGTAGATGTAATAAATATCATTTGTTGTTTTTTCATCTTCAGCTAACTTTTTCAGGTTTAGGCTGTTTTCCATAGCTAAGCTAAATTCACCCGTTATGCGATAGGTATTGGCCAGATCTCTGTAAAATTCAGCTTTTAAATTATAATCACCGAAAGGATTTTCTAATCCCTTTTCGTAATAATATATTGCGCTGTCGTAAAGATTCCGGGCTCTGAAAATTTTTGCCAGGTATAAGTTACTTCTGTTTATGCCTTTTTGATAGTTTATCGCTTTAGCATTTGTATGCAACTGATGAGTGAGATTTAGAAAGGAATCGGTATCAAAACTTAAATTTTCACTGATTAAATCTAATTCATGATCAATATGTAATATTTTATTTTGTAAAGTATCCTTAGCTTGATTATATGCGAAAATATTATCTATTTGGAGGGAAATGACAAAAAAAATAAGCGTAATATATAGAATCGATCGCGTCATTAACGTAATTTAGATGGAAAAATATAATTTTAATTACTTTTTTCAAAAATAAAGGACTATTTTATTTCAATAAATTGATGAATTACGTTCATTTGTATACGAAATGAAAAAATAGATATGATAAGTTATTTGCAAGTTGAAAAGTTGAAAAAATCTTTTGGCGATCTGGTTTTGTTTGAAGATATTACCTTTGGCATTGATAAAGATCAGAAAGTAGCTTTGGTGGCTAAAAACGGAACCGGGAAAACGACCTTGCTTAATATCATTGCAGGGAAAGACAGCCCTGATGAAGGAAAAATAACTTTTCGCCGCGATTTAAAAATTGGATTTTTAGAACAAATCCCACCTTTAAATAATAACAATACCATTATTGATGAGGTTTTTCATGCATCTTCAGCGATAAAAAATGCCATTATTGAATATAACAAGGCTATCCATGCTAAAAATAAGGATTTATTGGCCGAGTCGACAGAACAGATGGAACAGCTTCAGGCATGGGATTATGATGTTAAAGTAAAACAAATATTAACAAAACTAAAAATCAATCAATACGATCAGTCTATAGAAAATTTATCGGGAGGAGAAAAAAAACGGGTAGCTTTAGCCAAAGTGTTAATTGAAGAACCGGATTTGTTATTACTTGATGAGCCCACAAACCATCTTGATTTGGATATGATAGAGTGGCTTGAAAATTATTTAAAAAATACACGATCAACGTTACTGATGGTTACTCACGATCGTTATTTTCTCGATCGCGTTTGTAACGAAATAATAGAGATGGATAACTCACAGATTTTTCAATACAAAGGCAACTATTCTTATTTTATAAAAAAACGGGATGAACGATTAAATGCCGAAGAAGCCCAGGTAGAAAAAGCGAAAAATTTATTACGTAAAGAAGAAGACTGGATGCGGCGTATGCCAAAAGCCCGTACACATAAAGCGAAATTCAGGATTGACAATTTTTATGAATTAAAAGATGTAGCGGCCAATACCCGCAACAGCGATGAAATGCAAATTAATGTACAATCATCGCGAATGGGGAAAAAAATTATTCATATTAAAAACCTGGAAAAGCGGTTTGACGATAAAATTATTCTGAAAAAATTCAGTTATAATTTCACCCGTGGGGAAAAAATCGGGATTGTGGG
>JBNJFS010000092.1:0-8250 GCA_051747085.1 Bacteroidota bacterium | reverse complement strand
TATATTGTTTAGTTTGTAACCCTTTTGTTTTTTCGCACAGGGATTTTTTGACCTTCCCGGGGATGATATTCCCTGGTAGGTTAATCGCCTAAATTTGAGAAAGCCCCGTGGGCTAAATTAAAAATTATCAAACCGAAACCATTCATCATGTCAGGCTTACGGCTCTTTTATAAGGAGTTTGTCGATCAAGATTTACCCAAAAATCAATTTGTTTTTTTTAAAGCGAAATTATTTTTACCCAGTAATTTAAGCATTTCTGCATGTTTGCTAACGGCTTTAAGGAATGTTGGCTGTATACGGTAGGGAATACCATATTTATCTGTTACTTCTTTAATAATTGGAGAGATTTTCTTATAATGTACATGGCTAATATGAGGAAACAGGTGGTGTACTGCATGGTAATTTAGTCCTCCCAACAGCCATGTTAATATTCTGCTATTCGGGGCATAATCCGATGTAACCAACAATTGATGAACAATCCAGTTATTCTCTATCCTGCCATCTTTATCGGGCAGGGGGTATTCTGAATCGGGCATGATATGTGCTGTTTGAAAAACGGTTGCAAGGATTACCCCGGCAATAAAATGCATAACAAAAAAGAACAGCAACGTTATATACCAGGGTATTGGAAGGAAGTACATTGGTATACCAATAAAGATGATGTAATATGCTATTTTGGTAAGGATTAGTTTAAGCATTAAAAGCCGGTAAGATTTTTCTTCTCTGGCCAACAGCCCCTGTTTTCTATACCTGACCAGTTGCTGAAAATCTTTGGTGGTAATCCATAGTAGGGTCATCAGTCCATATAAGATCCAGGCATAAATATGCTGGAAACGGTGTATTTTCCGATGGGGTTTATGAGGAGAAAACCGCAAAATTTCTATAGGTTCAATATCTGCATCATATCCGTGAATATTTGTATAGCTGTGGTGTATGTTGTTGTGCTGAATTCTCCAGGTTACCGGTAGTCCTCCTGTAATATACAATGAATAGCTAAGGAAGTTATTTAACCGGCGATTTTTAGAATAACTACCATGGTTGGCATCATGCATAATATCCATACCTACACCGGCCATCCCTAGTCCCATAAGTATCCAGCATATAAAAATAAGTGGAGTACTGGAGACCACTCCGGTTACCATCAACAGATAGGGTCCCAGGTATAATAAAAGCATCACAAAGCTCTTGATTGCCAGGCTGTTATCTCCATGCTTTGATATATTGTTTTGTGTAAAATAATCATCGACTTTTTTTCTGAGCTCAAGCATGAAGTCATTGTTTTTATCGGGCGAGAAACTGAGATTGACAGAGTCCATATTTAATTAAATTTTTGTAATGTTAGCTCAATTACAAATGTACAATAGGCATAAAAAAAAATCAAATATAAACAGTTATTTAGTACGTGTTTATAATGTATTTTCTTTTTTATTATACGGGTTTGTTCCAACCCCAAAAATTTAATTTTAGGGACGCTTGATGTCTCTCGTTATTTCAATATAACAATATTGATGAATTGCTGGAGCTACCAGATTCCATCCATTAGAGAAGATGAGCCTTTATTTACTCATTATCCTCCGCATACCATTCGGCGAATGATGTAGCTGTTTCGTGCAGTTTTAAGCTAAACAGTTTTAAATGGGCGGGTAAGTTTCTTTGAATTCGGTCAGCAAAATCGATTACCATATTTTCACAAGTAGGTTGATAATCAACAATATGTTGTTTGTTAAACATTTGATTATCCAGGCAATTCAAACGATCAACAGCCTTCCGGTTTAAAACAACGGCATGATCCATAGGGTGTACGATCTGTTCGTTTACGATTTTCTTTAAATCGCCAAAATCAATCACCATCCCGTTTTTGGGGTTTTGTTCATCATCGATAGGCTCCCCAATTACCGTAACAAACATGCGATAAGAGTGGCCGTGAATATTGGCGCAGGGGCCATCGTAATTCCATAGGGCATGCGCAATTTCGAAATTAAACTCTTTGGTAACACGTATTTTTGCCATGATGATATGTAACGTTAAATCTGTGGTTTATACTACAAAGTTATTACTCTTTTGTTGAAATGCTCCATAAGAAAAGAAAAAAACCATCGGGCAAATCGCCGGATGGCCTTATATCTCAACTTGTCTACCTATTAAGGTTTATGAATTGGTACATTTACTTACACAATTCACAATATTGCTTAAGTTGGCATGTTTTAAAGAGTAGTATGTGTTTTTACCTTCTCTTTTTGAACACAATACACCTTTGTCTTTTAAAATTCCCAAATGGTGCGATGTGGTTGATTGTTCAATACCCAGCAACTCGTGAATTTCTGTTACGGTAAGTTTTTTACCATCTTCAAGGTAATTCAATATGGCAATCCGCATTGGATGTGCTATGGCTTTTAACATGTTGGCAGCTTCTTCTAACTGCTCAGAGGTAAGGTCTTTAATATTCATTTTCTTTAACTAAAATTTGATTAATTAGACAAATGCAAATATATAAATATCTTATTTTTAAACGATGATAAATATCATTTTTTTGGATTTAAGGTGTTGGTTTTGTGTATTTAGTTTGTGCAGATTTTAAATGGTTTCTCCTGCATGAACATCCTCTGTTCTTTATTGTTTTAACTTTTTGATGATTTACTTTGACATATTAATCGTTAACCTAAAAACAAACCGGGTTTTGCAATCAATCGCTGAAGGCCATAGACCGGGAAGAAACGGAGAAACATATTTTTTTAGCGATTTTTTTCATTCTGAGAGCTTTCGGGAGGATTAAAAAGCGAAAAAATCTTTTTTTTGATTAATCTGTCAAAGTAGAATTAATTAGTATATTTGAATCGAGATAACCACAAAACAATGTCTGCAGCAGATAAAATAAAAGCGCCCATAAAAGACGAAATGGAAAAGTTTGAACCTTTTTTCCGTTCATCCATGCAAACCAGTGTGCCGTTGTTAAATATTATTATGAACTATTTATTGCGGCGCAAGGGAAAGCAGATGCGACCTATGTTTGTTTTTTTAACGGCCAAAATGTTGAACGATGAGGTTCGTGAATCTACTTATACAGCAGCATCTCTGATAGAGCTTTTACATACCGCCACACTGATTCATGACGATGTCGTTGACGAAGCTTATGAGCGGAGAGGATTTTTTTCCATCAATGCCTTATGGAAATCCAAGATTAGTGTTTTGATAGGCGATTACTTGCTTTCCAAAGGGCTTTTGCTTGCCGTGGAACACAATGAATATGAACTGTTGAAAATTGTATCGGTTGCTGTACGCGAAATGAGTGAGGGAGAACTGTTGCAAATCCAGAAATCGAGGAAACTGAACATTACCGAAGAGGTTTATTACGATATTATCCGTAAAAAGACGGCATCTCTTATTGCGGCCTGTACGGCATGTGGAGCAAAATCTTCAGGAGCAGACGATTCGTTGGTGGACAAAATGTGGCAGTTTGGCGAATCTTTAGGAATGGCTTTTCAGATTAAAGATGATTTGCTCGATTACCAAAACAATGGAAGTATCGGAAAACCCTCCGGGAATGATATTAAAGAAAAAAAATTAACCCTGCCGATTATTTATGCCCTCGAAAAATCTTCTTTACCCGAAAAAAAGAAGATGTTAAGCATTGTAAAACGGCATAACAAAAACAAAAGAAAAGTGCATGAGGTTATCGATTTCGTGATTGCCAAAGGAGGGATCGAATATGCAACCCAACGAATGAACGAATATAAAGAGAAAGCCCTTAATTTGTTAGAAGAGATGCCTCAAAATGTTTCGAAACAAGCATTACAGGAATTGGCAGATTATGTGGTAACCCGCAAAAAATAAAAAAATTTCCCAAAGGATTCAATCGCCATCCGCTGACTAATCTTCAGAAGCACTGGCATTTCCGGCCACCCATCCGGTGGAGTATGCTATCTGAAGATTATACCCGCCGGTGTCTGCGTCCAGATCCATAACCTCTCCGGCAAAAAAGAGCCCTTTGGTTAGCTTCGACTCCATGGTTTTGGAAGAGATTTCGTTCGTCGGGATTCCTCCAGCAGTGATAATGGCCTCTTTAAACGAACGATAACCGCTAATTTTGAAAGGCATATTTTTGAGATAGTAGCGGATTTTTTTTCGCTCCTTTGCACTAACCTGGTGGCACTCTTTATCAGGGTTTAACCGGGTAAGATCCAGTAAAAAAGGAATAAGAGCTGCAGGCAATAAATTTTTAAAAAGGGTGCTTATTTTTTTCTTGCCATTTTCGTTTAGCTCCCGTTGCAGCCTGTTATCCAGCTTTTTGTCGTCCAGCGCAGGTTTTAAATCAATAAAAATATCGACTTTACTGCCTTTTTGTAATTCAGCCACTACATTTCTGCTAAGCGTAAGTATAATGGGGCCGGATAGTCCGAAAGGCATAAACTCCAGCTCGCCAAAAGCATCTGTTTCTTTCTTGTTATTGACCCACACAGCAGCCAGTACATTTTTTAGTTTCAGACCCTGTAAAACGTTGGGGATATCCTTTTCTGTTTCGAGCGGAACAAGAGCCGGTTGAGGAGTTTCCAGCGAATGGCCTGCCTGCTTTGCCAGCGCATAACCATCTCCGGTTGACCCGGTAGCAGGATAGGATTTGCCTCCGGTAGCTATGATGACTTTACCTGACGGAAAATCCCGGCCCTCAGCATGCACTCCTTTAATGGATGAGTCTTCAATAATTAAACGTTTTACCGGATGATTAGGTAAAATATCAACGTGTAAAGATTTGTTCCACGCTAAAAGCGCGTTTAACACATCAGCGGCTCTGTCGCTTACAGGAAAATATCTTCCTCCACGTTCAAGCTTGCATTCTACTCCCTGTTTTTCAAGTAGCTGAATGATATCATCTGAAAAAAACCGGTGAAAAGCAGTTTTTAAAAATCTTCCATTGGGATAAACATGTTTTATAAATTCGCTGATAGGAGAATCGTTGGTGATATTACATCTTCCTTTTCCGGTGATTTTTAATTTGCGGCCTTCCTGTGGCATCTTTTCCAGTACCAATACTTTTTTTCCTTTTTCCGCAGCTCTTCCGGCTGCAACTAATCCTGCTGGCCCGGCACCAATCACAATGATATCATATTCTTTCATAGACTGCAAAGGTAAGTTTTCTTAATGAATGAATAAAATACACTGGATGTTACCGGCTAGAAAACCCACGGCGTCGCTTAAAGCGACACCGTGGGTAAACTACTATTGTTCCGATGACTTGGAGTCATTGGATCAGTAATGCCCATCAGGGCAGTTCGTTTTTTCTAATCAAATACAGCACATATTTTTCATTTTCTTTTTTATGGTAGTAAATAATTTGATTGTCAGGTGAAAGGGTTGGTGCCTCAACAAATCCGGTGATATTTTCAATTTTATAGGCTTTCTCAAATGATTCTGTTACGGTTTTTCTGGTTGATAAATAGATTTGAGGAGTTGACATTTTAGATAAAGGCAATTCTGCTCTGGTAAAATATAATTCAAGCATGTTTGATGAAATACACGCTCCATATTCCAAGGCTTCTGTATTTATATTATTAAAAATTGAATGATCTGTTTTTTGAAAAGTGTTATTTGTTTTTACAACGTAATCTAAATTTGATTCATATGGGCCTCCATTAGCATCATATAATCCGGTAGCAAAAAAAAGAGTTCCTCCGTCTTTGCTAACTTCTGCATCAAAATTTATCCAGCCGGCTGTTACATTTGATATTCCTGATACCAATTGTATATTCATAATACTATCATTAAAATAAACACCACTGTAAATAGTAGACAGGGTTTGGTTATAGCTTCTTGTCGATATAAAATAGAAAATATCTGAAGAATCCATTGAAGGTACTCCTTCTAAAAATTCCGTATTGACTCCCTTAAGTTCTCCCTGGTATTGAAAAACCGAATCATTTATTCTTGTTGCAGAATGTAAATTCGTATTTACCGTTGAGTGGTTTAAATTATTGAAAAAAAGAATTGTGCCATCTCTTGAAAGAAAGGGTTCCATGATATGCCCGTCATAATCAATCATATAAGCTTTTTGGGGTGGTCCGAAAGAAATATCATTTATTTCAGGCTTTTCAAAATCATCATTACAACCAGTAATTATTAATACGATAAATATGAATAATAAAGGAGCTTTCATAATACTAACTTATAGGTTTCAGCTTTGCCAAAGAAAATTTTTTGGGCATTTATTCCGCTAAAAAACTTTACTAAGTTATTTATAAATATATATATTCAATAATTATTATAAAATCAAATTAGAATCGTTTTGTGGAAAAACCCGCTGTGTCCTTTCAAGCGACGCCGCGGGTAAGAAAAGAGACGACACCGTTGGCAAGCCAGAGTGAGTAAAATTTATTATCTTTAAAGTTGTTATAAACAATTAAGAATAAATGAATTTTTTCAAATCCGTTTTCCCAGACGACCACGGTGTCGCTCAAAGCGACGCCGTGGGTAAGCAATGAGAAGAAAAACCTAAAAACACATCAACCAATGCAATTCGAGGAAAGTTTTATTTATCACATTTATAATCAGGGGAATAACCGACAAAAAACATTCTTTAACAAAGAGAACTATATGTTTTTCCTGAAGAAAATAAAAACACATATTACTCCTTATGCTGATATACTAGCTTGGTGTCTAATGCCTAACCATTTTCATTTAATGGTGTTGGTTAATAAGATTACCGGGGGTGTTGCTCTAAGCGAAAAAACTCACGGTGTCGCTTTAAGCGACGCCGTGAGTAAGCATGGGAAAGAACCCGGCGACATCGTGGGTGAAAAGGGACAACCAACGGCGTCTCTCCGAGCGACACAGTTGGTGAGCCCGGAAAAAGAGAAAAGGCGAACTTTTAACGATTGGCATTATGCTTCGTTCTTATACTAATGCTATAAATAAACAACAAAAAAGAAGCGGAAAACTTTTCAGAGAAGCAACCAAAGCCGAATGCATCAATTGTCCTAAAGGCATTACTCCATCCTTTATTACAAAAAATGGAATTACCGAAATAAAAACAGGAAATCCTGAAAAGGAATACCCACAGATTTGTTTTAACTATATTCATCAGAACCCGGTTAAAGCAGGGTTCGTTACAAAAGCAACAGACTGGGAGTTTTCTTCTGCCAGAGATTATGCCGGATTGCGTGATGGGAAATTGGCAAAAAAAAATAGCTAAAGAACTGGGGTTAATTTAATCTGGGAAAAACTCACGGCGTAACCCAAGAAAAACCAAAACCCAAAACCCACGGCGTCGCTTCAAGCGACACCGTGGGTATGCAGGGAAAACAATTAGAAATATTTAATTTCCTGCTGGTAAATTTCTTTTAACAGATTGTTTGCCAGTCGGCTGGCTCCTATTCTAAACAGCTTCGCATTTAGCCACTCCTCGCCAAGGTTTTCTTTTACAATGGAAAAGTAAGCCAGTGCATCTTCGGGCGTAGAAATGCCGCCGGCCGGCTTAATGCCAATTTTTTTACCGGTAGCTTCATAAAAAACGCTTATCGCTTTGGTCATTATGTATACCGCATCGGTAGTCGCTGCAGGCGACTGTTTGCCGGTTGATGTTTTGATAAAATCGGCTCCGGCTTCCATTGCCAAAATACCGGCTTCCCAAATTTCCTGAGGTGAACGGAGGGCTCCGCTTTCAAGAATCACTTTAAGATGATTGTCACCAATAGCTGATTTAATGTCTTTTATTTCTTTATAACAATACTCGTAATTACCTTCGAAAAATTTACCTACGCTGAGTACAATATCCACTTCGGTAGCTCCGGCTTCAATGGCTTTTTTACATTCTTCAATTTTAACTGCTAAAAAAGTTTGCGACGAAGGAAATCCTCCTCCTACTGAGGCAATCTCTACTCCGGGTACCGAAAGGATCTTTTTTACACCGTCCACCATGCCCGGATAAACACAAATGGCCGCTACATTAGGCATGTCAGCATAATGTTGATTAAAATTATTTACTTTCTCACAAATTGCTTTAATTCGGGTATTATTATCCTCTGTATTTAAGCTGGTTAAGTCTATTAAGCTAAATAATTTTTTAAGGTTTTCCGGGGTTGCATACTGGTGGCTGTTATTCGCTATCACCGACACTTTTTGCTTTATATTCTCTTCGGGAAAATAAGTTTTGTATTTTTTAAATAATTCTTTCATAGCTTTTATTATTTTAGTTTTTTATTTTCATGATGCCTGGTTGCATCGCGTTTGGTTTTCTTTTCAAGATTTTTTATTAATGCA
>JBNJFS010000091.1:6670-8452 GCA_051747085.1 Bacteroidota bacterium | reverse complement strand
TGAAAGCCAGAACAGCCGATTGATAAATACACAACTAACGGGTTAACCCGTTAGTTATCGTTGAAACAACCCCACAACCAACGGGATAACCTTTTTGCTTTACTTATTCTTCTTACTCCACGAATCTTTTAACGGAACGGTCCGGTTAAAAACCAACTTCCCGGGTTGTGCATCTTTTTTATCCACACAAAAATACCCTAATCGCTGAAACTGATATTTCGATTCCGGTTTTGCATCTTTCAATCCGGGTTCGATTTTACAGTGAGTTAAAATTTTTAATGATTCGGGATTAATAAATTCTTTAAAATCCTTATCCTTATGTCCTGATGGATCAGGATCATTAAATAAACGATCATACAATCTAACTTCTGCAGGTAATGCATTTTTTGCAGAGACCCAATGTAATGTACCTTTTACCTTACGCTTACTTGCTTCTGTTCCGCTTCCGCTTTTCGATTCCGGATCATACGTACAACGTAACTCGGTAATATTTCCTTCGGAGTCTTTAATTACCTCTTCGCATTTAATAATATATGCCGCTTTTAAGCGTACTTCTTTCCCGGGAGCCAGACGGAAGAACTTTTTTGGGGCATCCTCCATAAAATCATCCTGTTCAATATAAATTTCTCGTGAAAAAGGCATTTCGCGGGTTCCCATCGTTTCATCTTCAGGATTATTGTCAATGGTTACATATTCTTCCCTATCTTCAGGATAATTGGCAATCACAATTTTCAACGGGTTTAAAACAGCCATAACGCGGGGTGCTTTTTTATTCAGGTCATCGCGTAAACTGTGTTCCAATAGTGCTACATCAATAACATTGTCACGTTTTGCAACACCAATAACGTCCGCAAATTTTCGTATTGATTCGGGAGTAAAACCTCTTCGTCGCAAACCTGAAATGGTTGGCATTCGCGGGTCATCCCATCCGTTAACAATCTTTTTCTGTACCAGTTCGAGCAACTTTCGTTTACTCATGATGGTATAACTCAAATTGAGCCTTGCAAATTCAATCTGCCTGGGCCTTATGGTTCCTTCGGTATACAAATGATTTAAAAACCACTCGTACAGCGGACGGTGTACTTCAAACTCCAACGTACAAACAGAATGTGTAATTCCTTCAATATAATCCGACTGGCCGTGAGCAAAATCATACATCGGATAAATACACCATTTATCACCCGTACGGTGATGTTCTTTATGCAGAATTCTATACATAATCGGATCGCGCATATGCATATTGGGTGATGCCATATCAATTTTGGCACGTAAAACTCTTTCCCCACTTTTAAACTCACCATTCTTCATTCGTGTAAAAAGGTCCAGGTTTTCTTCCTCAGAGCGATTACGATAAGGACTTTCAACTCCTGGCTGCGTTGGAGTACCACGTTGCTTGCCTATAATTTCAGGATTTTGATCATCAACATAAGCATCTCCTTGTTTAATTAATTTGACAGCCCATTCGTACAATTGATCAAAATAATCGGAAGCAAAACGAGCTTCGCCTTCCCATTCAAAACCTAACCAATGTACATCTTCTTTAATGGAATCAACATATTCTACCTCTTCCTTTTCTGGATTGGTATCATCGAATCGTAAATTTGTTTTTCCATTATATTTTTGGGCCAGACCGAAATTTAAGCAGATCGACTTGGCGTGTCCTATATGCAGATAGCCATTAGGTTCCGGAGGAAACCGGGTATATACCACCCCATTATTTTTATTGTTTTTTAAATCTTCTTCAACAATACTTTCGATAAAGTTTAATGATTTACGTCCTTC
>JBNJFS010000091.1:0-6570 GCA_051747085.1 Bacteroidota bacterium | reverse complement strand
TGTTTCTTTGTTTTCGATACTCATGAAAAAATATGTTTTATTTCGGTCATTAATTATCTGTCCCTACAATCTTACAAAAGTAAATGATTTTATTCAATGCTGTATAAAATGTTTTAAAAATATGTAAAACCCAATTTATAGATTTAAATTTGAAAAAAATTAAAATTATTACCATGGGATTGATTCAGATAGAAAACATGGAGTTTTATGCCTATCACGGGCATTTTAAAGAAGAGCAAATTGTAGGTAACCGCTTTCTGGTTGATTTAACGATTGAAACAGATATGCAGGTGCCGGCAAAATCGGACGATTTAAAAGATGCACTAAATTATCAGGCAGCCTATAACCTGGTGAAAGAACAAATGCAGACCAATTCACATTTACTTGAACATATTGCTGGTCGTATATTAGATACATTATACCATCATTTTCATACAATAAAAAAAGCCACGGTTAAGGTTTCAAAGATGAATCCTCCCATGGGAGGTAAGATGGAACGAGTAAGCGTTACACTAAGCCGGTAAGAAATAATAAGAAGGTTTTTTTGAGTATTCAGGAAAATTTTTCTATTTTTGCAATCCGATAAACGGTCGGTTGGCCGAGTGGCTAGGCACTGGTCTGCAAAACCACGTACGGCGGTTCGAATCCGCCACCGACCTCAGCAAAATCCTTTAATGCGAAGCATTGAGGGATTTTTTATTTATAGATTTTTAAATATTTATATTTTAAAAAACTTAAATAAAAAAAACGAGACCGAAGGTTGAAGGATTTTTGCTGAAAGTTTACCCAATAATGGATCATGAAATAATCCGCCACCGACCTCAGCAAAATCCTTTAATGCGAAGCATTGAGGGATTTTTTGGTATTTGTTTTAGCAATTTTAGATCTCAAATGGCAATTCCCCAACAATCTCAATATTTCTGGGTGTTACCTGAGCCTGCAACGGAATTATTTCAACCCCATTATGATATGCTTTTTTAAGTGTTTTAGCGTAGTCGGGGTCAATGTGTTTTGCAGGAGCAAAAACCTCCACATCCATTCGTTGAACAATATAAAGCATTACGGCACGCATCCCTTCTTGTTTTACCTTGATTAATGTATCAAGATGTTTCTTCCCTCTTGTTGTCACTGCATCCGGAAACAAAGCATATTTCCCTTCTTTCAGCGTAACATTTTTAACTTCGACAAAACAGGTTTCCACGCTATTTTTAGCCATTACATCGAATCGGCTGTCGCCAAATCTTACTTCGCGCGAAACATCGGTATATCCCCTAAGTTTTTCAATTTTTTCCTGACTTATAGCCTCAAATGCCAGCCGATTAGGATTGTTTGTATTAATACCCACCCAATTATCGTTAATTTTTATCATCTCCCATGTAAACTGCGTTTTCCGTTTAGGGTCATTTACCGGTGATAAAAACACTTCGGCATTTTCTTCCAAACAGCTTTTCATAGAGCCAGAATTTGTGCAATGGGCTGTAATAATTTCTCCATTATCCAATTGTACATCCGCTAAAAATCGTTTATATCGTTTGATTAAACGGCCATGTATTAAAGGTTCGCTAAATTCCATAAAATTGTAAATTAAAAGATCGTATAAAGTTATTAAATAAAATTCGTAATAATTGTTGCTTAACAGGGAATGTAGCTTTTGGTTCAAAAATGATTAGCTTCAACCTTTAGAAATTTGTATTATTGCATCCAAAATGAAAAATTATGGAGTGTCGTAAAGGGTGTGGAGCTTGTTGTATTTACCCGTCCATTTCTTCGTCTATCCCCGGAATGCCCAATGGGAAGCCTGCCGGGGTACGTTGTATACACCTGGATAACAATATGAATTGCAAAATATTCGACTCGCCGGAAAGACCTGTAGTATGTTCGGGATTTAAACCAGAAAGGCTGGTTTGTGGAGATTCGGCAGAGGAAGCATATCAAATACTTGCACAACTTGAAGGAGTTGAGTGTAATTTTGCATAACAATTACCAGCCTTTTACCTATAATGGGAAAAGGCTTTTGTTGCATGGGGATTAGAACAATAATAAAATTTCATTGTTCTATATTAGAATAACAAATTATTTATATCGAATAAAACATTAAATATGACAAAAGAAGAATTCAATAATATGTCGCTTGCTGAACAAGGATTGGCTATCATAACTGAAGGGAAACATATTACACAAATAAAGAAAGGGGATAACCTTAACAACCTTTATACAATTGATGATTTTTTTATTGAAATTATTTATTCTATTTCAACCAATGAAATCACAAAAATAGAAATATTGGACGACCTGAGTAGGATTGACCAGTATATTGAAGGCAATCAAAACAATCAAAAAAATAAAGTAAAAGGGACGGTTTCATCAAACTAGATCGCATGCATCAGCAGGCATCCAGTGAGCGTCTTTTCCTTCCCACTTTACATTACAACCTATAGGATTAGTTACCGGAACAGAGATTTCTTTTCCTGCTAAATGCTCGTCCAACGCCCTTTCTAAGTCATTAACGGTCATTTTTGAAGGATCTTTAGGGTTATCGATAGCGCGGCCGGTATAAATTAACTTCCTGTTTTTATCAAAAACAAAAAAATGCGGTGTTCTTAAAGCTCCATAAGCCTCGGCAATCTCCTGCGATTCATCGTACAGATAAATCCATGGGAAATTGTACTGCTCCATACGCTTTACCATATTCGGGAAACTATCTTCCGGATAGGTGTTTTTGCTGTTTGAGTTAATACCGATAAATTGAACTCCCTGGCTTTTATATTTTTCTGCAGTTTTACGGGTAATCTCATCAGAACCCAAAACATACGGGCAATGATTACAAGTAAAAAAAATTACTAATGTGTCATCAGTAAAATCAGACAATTTATAATTTTCACCATCCGTTGCCGGTAAATTAAAATCAGGTGCTTTTTCGCCAATTTGTAATGTAAAAGCCATTTTTCCTCCTTTTTAAAGATTTAATTTTAAAACATCCTCGTAACTAGAAAATAAAAAATCATGTATTTCCTCAAATCAGTTGTTATGATAGTATTACAACATCTTTACCCAAAAAATGTTTTCAAAAAATCAAAAGATTAAAATGATCAACCAATAAAATAATCAGGAAATAGATTTTTTATAACTAAAAAACTGCAAGGATTGTTACCCTCGCAGTTTTCAAAAAAATTTGCTGCTGATTAAGGTTATAACAGTATTGAATTAAATAAAAGTTTATAAGTTGCCGGAGTAGATGCCCTGAACTGAGGATTAAAACTAAATAGCACAACCTGCCCTTTTCCTTTCTTTAACCAAACAATCGATGTTTTATTCCCCACTTTTTCTTCATTATCAGCATATCCGCTCATTAAAATATTTCTTTCCGGAAATGTCCCAATCACTCTTCGGTCTACATCAAAATAAGGTTGCCAGGTAGTAAAAACAGGACTGCTACGATGAAACACTCCAACTTCTTCGGGCATTCCGTAGGTTATGGGATGATCGGTATCTAATTGTATCTTTAATAATGAGCCCGGTGAGGAAAAGCCTGCTTTTATCAATCCACTCGAAATATCTTTTACCGGAAACTCAAAATCTTCCTTTTTATTTTTATCCAGATCAATACTTTGCATACCACAAAACAACTCCGTTGCACTTCTCCATGCAATGGCTTTTCCTCCATCATGGATAAATTTAAGTAGTTTTTCATAACCTTCCTTTTCCATGCCCTTAAGGTATTCTGGTGGATATTTCATAAAATACTGTCTGTTCTCCGATTTATACTTTCCATCCACTAATACGGATTTTTGCTCATCAGGAATTACAATTACATCAAAATCCTTACTAAGCTTTGCATCTTTAATTTCATCAGGATTTAACACGGTAAAAGGAATATTGTATGTGTCGAATACATATCTTGTCCACCCGGCATCCATGGGATGAAAATAACTTTCGATTAAAGCAATTCTTGGTAAATTAACCGGCTTTGTTTTTACATTTAGCTCGTAATCTAAATATACAGGAGAAAAGTTTAGTTGGTTAAACACGGCGTCATCATCTTTCGATGTATAAACAATGAAACTTCCCTTAGGTGCTTTGATGCCATTTTGCTCGTAATTCTCCAGTATTTGCTCCACCTTATTGCCCTTTTTTAAAGCAGCAAAAACAGCCTGATAACTATTGTTATGATTTGCGGTAAGTAAAACAGCATTAAACTCCTGCTTTGAGGGGTCAAACAAATTATAAGGCGTATCAACTAATTGATACGAATTTTCAAAAAGCTCTTTCTTTTGATTGATTTCAAAAACCTTAACTCCTTTGTGTAAAGGCAAAGACCATGAAGTAATATCATAAGGTTTAATCATTTCTCCACCTGGAGTATAATGTCTGGCAGGAAATACCTGCGACTCAAGCATCTCTTTTATAAAAGCTCTGAATGGCTGGGCTAATGGAATAATAATATCGCCTTTATTAAATGCTGTTTGATCAACAATAATATTTTTATTTAATTCATAAACATTTATGCCATGCTCATTTAAAAGATTAACCAAATGGACTAATTCACTTTGGTCGTGTTGATCTTTTGGGAAAATATAATAATAGGGAGGCTCATTCTTTCCTTTTTCAACTTCCTTCTTACATAAGTCATTTCTAAACTTCAATATCTCTTTTTTATGAATGGAAGCCGTTTCAAGGTATGCTTTAGTCGATGAAATTTCATATTTTATCAGATCGCTTAATCGCCACCAGCCCCCTTCCCAGGGATCGGGCATATTAATGCTTTTTTTATATTCGCTTATTCCTTTTCCATAGGCTTGCAGCTCATTAGATTCAATATATATTGGTGTAGCATATTTAACACTCGCCGCTTCGGTAAGCATGCCAATTACGTTTTTCCAGATACAGGTTTCTGTAGATCCGGGCCAGTAATCATCAAAAAGATAACTGTGTGTAACCCCTGCCAATCCTTCCTCAGTCATTTTGGTTACTGTTCTCGAACCAAAAATTTTCATCCAGTTCCAAATCCCTGCATCAATATTTTCGGCGATAGGATCATGTGGAGGAGCAACATAATATCGAGGTCCGGTTGAGCCCATCTGGTGTTTTTCGACCATCACCTGAGGGAACCACTCTTTACTGTAAAATCTGGATATGGCTCTGGTATCACTTTGGGTAAGCGCTACAAAATCACGATTATTATCGTGTCCTACATATTTATGGTAAACACCCGGCATGGATGAACCATCATATTTTGTATCCTTGTATTTGTTGTAGTGATTAACAATCATATTCATCCCGTCGGGATTATGATTTGGAACAACCATATAAACAACATCATTTAGCTGTTTTTGAATGGCATCATCGGCAGATGTAATTAACTCATAAGCAATTAAAGGTAATGCCTGAGATGGTGCAACTTCATTTGAGTGCATAGATAAAGTAAAAAGAAAAAACACTTTCCCCTGATGGATATATTCTTGTTGTTCTTTTGCTGTCAAATCTGGATTTAGCGCAAGTTCTTTATTTATCTCTTTTAATTTATCAAGATTTTGAATGTTTTTAGCCGAAGAAATAAACATCACATACATTGGTTTTCCCATAGGCGAAATACCTATCTTCTGCATAGTAACATTATCCGATGCTTCGTCCAGTTTCTTAAGATAAGAAATTAAACTTTCGTAATCGAAAAGCATTTTATCGGTCCCGGGATAAAAACCAAAATGTTCGGTTGGAGCAGGAATTTTCTGAGCTTTTACAAAACTTGTGCTTAATACACTTATTGTGATGGCCAAGGTCATCACAATAAACCATTTTAAAATTTGCTGATTAAAAAGTATCATCATAGTAAAGGGTTTATGTTTCATTAAAAAGTACAAACTAAATAGTTAGACTATAATTGGATTCGAAAAGTTTAATTTTCCGGTCATCTTAAAAAATCAAGATTAAATTAAGACCTGTACGGTAAACAATTTTATAATATCATATGTTAGATGTTATAAAAACATAAAATCATGTTGAGCCAATTAAAAACTATATTTTTAATTCTTTTTTTTTCTATTGCATCATATAGCGTTTTTGCTCAAAAGTATCCTGTTTACAATTTTGAAACCTTTAGCCCTGTACTTGAAAAACAAAATGATACTACTTATATTGTTAACTTTTGGGCTACCTGGTGCGCCCCTTGTGTAAAAGAGATGCCGGCATTTAATGAGCTCCACGAAAAATATAAAGATAGAAAAATAAAAATAATTTTAGTGAGCCTCGACTTTGGGAAGAATTTACAAGCTAAGATTGAACGTTTTGCTCAAGTACATAAAATAAAACCAACCATCATTATTTTAGATGATCCGGATAGTAATTCGTGGATTGATAAAGTTAGCAAAGACTGGTCGGGCGCTATTCCTGCAACTTTAATGTACAATAAAAACAACCGTTTTTTTCACGAACAATCTTTTACTTTCGAAGAACTGGAATCTACATTACATCAAGTCATAAATAAATAAAACCATTGTTTAACTAAAAAAATGTATCATGAAAAAAATTGTAATTTTAAGCTTTTTCATTCTGGCATCATTTTCTCCGGCATTA
>JBNJFS010000090.1:0-8597 GCA_051747085.1 Bacteroidota bacterium | reverse complement strand
GTAGGGGTGTAATTCATTAAATAAAACTCTGCGTTCGATAGGTTTAATATCTTTGGGAGCTTTGGTAATGATGATTATGCTGGCTCGTTTTTTTTCAAAAGCTTGTTCGCGAAGGTTCCCCAGTGGAAGCATAAAATCTTTATCGATAGGGCGGTTGTAGTCAACAAGTAAAATAGATAGGTTCGTTTGCACCTTTCTGTGCTGAAAAGCGTCATCCAACAAAACAACATCTAAATCTTTGTTACTATCGATAAGTTTTTGTATCCCACGAACTCTTTTACTGTCGACGGCAACCTCGATGTTGGGAAATTTCTGTTTTATTTGTCTTGGCTCATCTCCAATTTCCTTAGCTGTTGATTGGTCGCCGGCCAGGATAAATCCTTTGGTTTTTCTTTTGTATCCACGGCTTAGGGTGGCCACGCTGAATTCCGATTTGAGTAAATCAGCCAGATATTCAACATGCGGGGTTTTCCCTGTTCCGCCAACCGTAATATTTCCAATAGAAATGATGGGTATAGTAAAAGATGTAGATTTAAAAAAACCATAATCATAGAAACGGTTTCGGAGGTAAATAATCAATCCGTAAAGTAAGCTGAGAGGGAGTAAAATGGGGCTTAATATTTTCTGGATGGTTTTGTTCATAGATAGTATGTAAATAGACGGCTAAAATACTAAATTTTAACTGTTATTAAAATCAGTTGTTGTAAAAATATCCCTAAAACTCGCTTACAGAACCTTTCTTCGGATAGTCGATGGTATAATGTAATCCCCGGCTTTCATGAAGGTTTTTAGCCATTTTAATAATGAGATAACCCACATTAATCAAATTTCTTAGTTCGCAGAGCTTTTGGGAGAGCACCGATTTTTCATATAGCTCTTCCGTTTCTTTAAATATAATTTCCAGTCGGCGTAAAGCTCTTTCTAAACGTAGGTTAGAACGTACAATACCCACGTAATTACTCATAATTTGCTGAACTTCTTTATAATTCTGGGTAATCATAACTATCTCTTCGGGATAGGTGGTGCCATGGGCATTCCACTCCGGAATATTTTCTTGCAGGTTTGCCTCTTTTGTGACTTGTATGGCGTCTTTGGCTGCTCTGTCTGCATAAACGACTGCTTCGGATAACGAGTTGCTGGCCAGTCGGTTTGCGCCATGCAGCCCCGTTGAAGACACTTCGCCTGCTGCATAAAGCCTGTTAATGGAGCTTCGTCCATAGGGATCGACCTTTATACCGCCGCACATGTAGTGTGCAGCTGGGACAACAGGAATAGGATCTTTCGTAATATCAATATTTAGCGATAAACATTTTCGATAAATGTTGGGAAAGTGTTCTTTTAATTTTTTTGCATCCAGATGCGAACATTCCAGGTGAACATAATCATCCCCACGGATTTTCATTTCGTGGTCGATAGCGCGGGCTACAATATCCCTTGGAGCAAGACAGCCTCGCTGGTCGTATTTGGACATAAATTCTTTCCCATCGGTAGTTTTTAATATTGCTCCAAATCCTCGTAATGCTTCGGTAATTAAAAACGAAGGTCTTTCGCCCGGATTGTATAAAGAGGTGGGATGGAACTGGATAAACTCCATGTTTTCAATCACTCCTTTGGCCCGGTAAACCATGGCTATTCCATCACCCGTGGCTATTATCGGATTGGTTGTTGTTGCATATAAATTCCCTGTTCCGCCCGTTGCAATTAAAGTGGTTTTGGATAAAAACGTATGAACTTTATCTGTTTTTAAATCCAATACATAAGCTCCGTAACATTCGGTATCATTATGGCTTCGTTTAACCAACTTGCCTAAATGGTGTTGGGTAATGATATCAACCGCAAAATGATATTCTAATATTTCAATGTTTTGATTCGCTTTGACCTGTCTTACCAGTGAGTTTTGTATTTCTTCGCCTGTATTGTCTTTGTGGTGTAGCACTCTGTATTCAGAATGGCCGCCTTCACGGCCTAAATCGTATTTTCCTTTTTCATTACGGTCAAAATTTACACCCCAGTCGATTAATTGTTTAATTTGTGCAGGTGCTTCACGGACAACCATTTCTACTACTTCTTTATTGCATAACCCGTCGCCTGCAATCAAGGTATCCTGAACATGTTTTTCGTAATTGTCGGGCTGGTAAGTTACGGCTGCAATTCCTCCCTGGGCATATTTGGTGTTGGTTTCTATTACATCGGTTTTGCTAATTAAAATTACTTTACCATATTCGGCAACTTTTAGTGCATAGCTTAATCCGGCAATACCAGTTCCTATAACCAAAAAATCGGTTTTTCTAACCATATTTGTAAAAATTCTTAAAAACAAAGCAAAGATAACAATACTATTATGTTTGTCCTAACATAAAAAATCTTTGACTCAACTACACTTGATATAACCATTAATTCTCCAAGGCCCCTCCAACGGCAGAGAGAATGATGGAAAAATGTTGTAATCGAATGTTATGATATCAAAACATTTTCGACTATTTTTGTCCAAATTATTATGCAATCATTAATAAATATAACAAAATGGCTCAAGACGATTTATTTAAGAAGTTGATAGCACATGCAAAAGAGTATGGATATATTTTTCCGTCAAGCGAGATATACGATGGCCTTAGTGCCGTTTATGATTACGGACAGTATGGTTCGGAGCTGAAAAATAATATTAAGCAATACTGGTGGGATTCGATGGTAAAGATGAATGAAAATATCGTGGGTATCGACGCCGCTATATTTATGCATCCCGAAACCTGGAAAGCATCCGGACACCTTGAGGCTTTTAATGACCCGTTAATTGACAATAAAGATTCGAAGAAACGTTACCGGGCCGATGAATTAATCGAAGATTATGTCAGCAAATACCAACAAAAAATAGATAAGGAAGTTACGAAAGGCAGAAAAAAGTTTGGTGATGATTTTGACGAAACGCAATTTTTGGAGACCAATCCCAATGTACTTAGAAACCGGAAAAAAATTGATGAGGTTAATGGTCGGTTGGTCAAAGCGTTGGAAAATGATGATTTGAATGAGATAAAACAAATCATCATTGATTATGAAATTGCCGACCCGGTATCGGGTTCCAAAAACTGGACCGATGTTCGTCAGTTTAACCTGATGTTTGAAACACAACTGGGTTCTTTGGCCGAAGGAGCCAATAAAATTTATTTACGCCCGGAAACGGCACAGGGTATTTTTGTGAACTACCTGAATGTACAAAAAACCGGACGTATGAAGCTTCCCTTTGGAATTGCACAGATTGGTAAAGCTTTCCGGAACGAGATCGTTGCCCGGCAGTTTATTTTCCGTATGCGCGAGTTTGAGCAGATGGAAATGCAATATTTTGTGAAACCCGGAACCGAAAAAGAGTGGTTCGAGCACTGGAAAAACCTGCGTATAAAATGGCACGAAGCCATGGGACTGCCCAAAGAAAAATATCGTTTACACGAGCATGATAAACTGGCCCATTATGCCAATGCAGCCTATGATATTGAGTTTGAATTTCCTTTTGGATTTAAGGAGCTGGAAGGGATTCACTCGCGAACCAACTTTGACTTATCGAAACACCAGGAGTTTTCGGGCAAGAAAATTCAGTATTACGATCCTGAATCAGGCAAAAGTTTTGTTCCCTACGTAGTGGAAACTTCCATCGGGCTCGACAGGACCTTTTTGTCCATTTTAACAGCAGCCTATTGCGAAGAGGAGATACCCAAAGATAATGGGGAGGTGGATACACGAGTGGTTTTAAAAATACCTCCTGCATTAGCACCTATAAAGCTGTCTGTTTTACCGCTTGTAAAAAAAGACGGGTTGCCTGAGAAAGCGCGTGAAATAATGAATGAGTTAAAAATTGATTTTATGTGCCAGTATGATGAAAAAGATTCTATTGGCCGCCGTTACCGACGTCAGGATGCTATTGGAACACCTTACTGTATTACCATTGATCATCAAACCCTGGAAGATAATACCGTAACGATACGTGACCGGGATTCGATGGAGCAGGAACGGGTTCAGATTGATGAACTGGCCGGGATTGTGGACGAAAAGGTGAGTATGAAAAAATTGCTGAAGAAGGTATTTTAAGTGGAGTAACAATCCGATAGCTCTTAAATTTTGTAAATCTCGGTGTGAATTGTTAAATTACAGCATATTAAGAAAATGAAAGCATTGCATCAAATAAGTATTCACACCGAGACTATCAGTTTAGAAATGAAAAGTTATTTTGATAGTAGTTTTTAACTGAAATTCAGTTATTCAACAGTAAGTGAAAAAAAAGAAAAAAGTCCTCATAATAACATATTACTGGCCTCCGAGTGGTGGTGCGGGGGTACAGCGCTGGCTTAAATTTGCAAAATATTTGCCCGGGTATGGATGGCAGCCTGTTGTTTATACTCCTGAAAATCCGGAAGCCCCAACAAATGATGAAAGTTTATCTAAAGATATTCATCCTGAAGTTCAGGTAATTAAAAAACCAATTTGGGAACCCTATACATGGTATAAAAGATTTACAGGGAAAGATAAAAATCAAAGAATTAATGCGGGGTTTTTACAAGAGAAAAAATCCAATCGATTTTTAGAAAATATATCTGTTTTTATTCGGGGAAATTTATTTATCCCTGATGCCCGCAAGTTTTGGATTAAGCCTTCCGTCAAATTTCTCACAAAATATTTAAAAGAAAATCATATTGATGTTGTTGTTTCAACAGGACCACCGCACAGTATGCACCTAATTGCTCTTGAGGTAAAAAAAATATTGGATGTAAAATGGATTGCTGATTTTAGGGATCCCTGGACCAATATTGATTTTTATAAAGACCTGAAGCTGACCAAACGTAGCGATAAAAAACACAAAAGACTGGAACGGGAGGTATTAAGAAATGCTGATGTTGTGTTAAGTGTAGGAGAAACCATGGGAGAAGAATTAGAGCAACTTGGTGCTAAAAAAATACAGATTATTACCAACGGATTTGATGCATATGATATCCCGGAAATAAGGCAAGAATTGGATGTTGACTTTTCTATTGTCCATGTTGGATCGATAAATAAAGACAGAAATCATGAGGTGTTTTGGCAAGCCATTGAAGAACTGGTTGCCGAAAATGAAATGTTAAGCCAAAAGCTGGTTTTGAAATTTATTGGCAAGCTCGATCATGATGTATTTGAGCAGGTTGAAAGAAGAAGCCTCACCAGGAATTTTAAATATATTGAATACATTGCGCATGATCAGATAATGAGAGAGCTGATGAAGGCCCGGTTGCTTTACTTGCCCATTAACAAGAGTCCTAATGCAAAAGGAATTATAACCGGTAAATTTTTCGAATATCTTGCCGCTAAACGGCCTGTTTTAGTTATTGGTCCTAAAGATAGTGATGTGCAAAAAATAATTGACTTTACTAATTCAGGACAGGTATTCGATTTTGAAAATCGTACAGGAATTAAAAATTATATTAGAGATTGTTTTTCAAATTATATTGAGCATAATGACAGAGAATTGAAAACAAATGTAGATGAGTTCTCAAGAAAGAACCTTACGGGAAAACTTTCTGCAATACTTGAAGAATTAAGCCATGAGTAAAAAGATTGTAACAGTAGTGGGAGCCAGACCCCAATTTATTAAAGCTGCAACAGTTAGCAGGGAATTAAAAAAAGCCGGGGTTAATGAAGTTATTATTCATACCGGGCAACATTTTGATGATAATATGTCGAAGATTTTTTTTGACGAGATGGAAATTCCTCAACCGGATTATCATTTGGATATTCATAGTCTTTCTCATGGAGCTATGACTGGTCGTATGATTGAAAAAATCGAGAAAGTTTTGGTAAAAGAATCACCTGACTATCTTATCGTTTACGGCGATACTAATTCAACGTTAGCAGGGGCAATTGCTGCTCAGAAATTACAAATTCCCATAGCACATGTTGAAGCTGGTTTGCGCTCATTTAATATGAGTATGCCCGAAGAAACCAACCGGATTTTAACCGATCGTATATCCCGTTTATTATTTTGTCCTTCAGATTATGCTGTAGAGAATCTAACAAAAGAAGGCTTTGATAAATTCCCATGTAAAATTATTAGAAGTGGTGATGTAATGCAGGATGCAGCGTTGTTTTACAACGCTAAGGCCATGCAGAAATCGACCATTATAAAAAAGCTGAATTTAGAAAATTCAAAATTTATTCTTTGTACTGTACATCGTCAGGAAAATACCGATGATCAAGCCCGGTTGGAAAATATTATCTCTTCATTAAATGAGCTCAGTAAGAAATTTCAGGTTATTTTGCCATTGCATCCCCGGACAAAAGAAATCATTAAAAAAACATCTCAGCATCTTCATTTTAAACCCATTGATCCTGTTGGTTATTTTGACATGATTCAGCTAATTAAAAATTCTGAATTTGTGATGACTGATAGTGGCGGTTTGCAAAAGGAAGCTTTTTTCTTTAAAAAATTCTGTATTACATTACGAGACGAAACCGAATGGATTGAGTTAACGGAGCATGGATTTAATGCAATTGTCGGAGCTAATCAAGACCAAATTTTGTCCGAAGCAAAAAATATCAGCCAGAAGTCAGCCAATTTTGATATAGATCTTTATGGGCAAGGGAAAGCAGCAGAAAATATTGTACGTGTTCTTTTAAAGGATTAACTCATGTCGATAATTTTTTTTTAATCTATGTTAAAAAAAATCCGTACGTCGGAATTCTATAAAAATGTTTTAACTTTAGTCAGTGGTACTGCTATTGCCCAGGCTATTCCAATCCTGATTAGTCCTATACTAACACGACTGTATTCACCGTCTGATTTTGGATTGATAGCATTGTATTTAGCCATCGTAAATATTTTTGTTATTGTTGCTACCGGCCGGTATAATTTGGCCATCATGTTGCCCGAAGATGAAAAAGAGGCCTCTGACTTAAAATTCCTGTCGATTTATATAAATCTGTTTGTCAGTATCATTTTATTGTTCGTAGTATTAATATTGAATGATCCGGTAACGAGGATTCTGGATAATGAGGATATTTCGGTATGGTTGTATTTTATTCCTTTATCTGTTTTTATTCGTGCCCTTTTTAAAATTTATGAATATTATGAAAATAGAAGAAAAAATTATAAGTCAATTTCATTTGCCAATGTATCTCAATCTTTAGGGACATCATTAACAAGAGCAGGAATGGGATTTATGCACCTGGGAGGTTTCGGGATGATTGTAAGTAGTATTATTGGAGCTGTTACAGGTAGTTTACATATTTGTTATTTATCATCAAAAAAAAATACTGTTAAGTATCAAAAACCATCTTTAAATGCTTTAAAGATAGTAGCCAAAAGATATAAGAAATTTCCTTTGTTTACCATGCCTTCCAATGGGTTAAATACCATCTCAGTTCAAATCCCTGTTATTTTATTAACCCGCTTTTTTAGCGCAAGTGTTGTTGGTTTTTATTCTTTCTCGCACAGAATGTTAAGCATGCCCATGTTTATTATCGGGCGGAGCTTTGCACAGGTATATTTTCAGAAAGCATCTACATTAAGATATAAAAAAAAGGAATTAGCTGATTTTACTTACTCGGTTTATAAAAAGCTTTTAGTTATTGGAATAATTCCAATGACTATTATTGGTGTTTGGGGCGATTATATTTTTAGTTTTGTTTTTGGTGATGAATGGGTTATTGCTGGTGTATATTCGCAATTTCTTAGTGTTTGGTTTCTATTTAATTTTATCTCATCTCCATTATCACAGATTTTTTCGGTATTGGAAAAGCAGCAGAAAAGTTTAGTTGTTAATTCAATTTTATTAGTATTTAGGGCAACCCCATTAATTATTGGGGGATTATTATATTCAAATAATGCTTTAAATGTAATTATTTTATATAGCCTGGTAAGTACAGTGTTTTGGATTGGGTTTTGTTTTTATTTGCTCAAAATAGCTAATGTTTCTGTTTTGAAAGCTGCAAAATACACTTTTCAAATAATTTTTGTTGTAGCTATTCCACTTATCCTGATAAGAGTATATCTTTTTAATATTCCGTTTTATTTATGAAAATTTTAACTAATATTTTTTGTATTTTCAAAAGCGAAATAATATAATGAATAAAACTTTTTTGTTTTAATTACTTTAAATCCATATTTTTCAAATTGACTAATAATCATTCTTTTTTTATATTCTTTTTTATAATCGATTTCCCAAAAATGATGTTTGCTTAATATTTTATTTCTTATCGTTGATATTTGGAAATTCGATATTTTAAAAATTTTAAAGTCCAATGATATTCTTAACCAAACTTTCTCATTCCTCGGAAGACTTATAAACAGGTTTTTTTTACAAATGCCGGATAAATTTTCAATAGATTTTAAAAAATCATCAAAAGGCATGTGCTCAAAAATCTCAAAAGCTAATACGTGGTCATATTTATTTTTAAATTTGTAATTTGAGATATCTGCAACAATATCCGGACTTTTATTTTTATCAATATCAATTGTTGTAATATTGAATCCTTTGGATTTTAAATAATTAGATGTAAACTTTGTTCCAATACCAATCTCAAGGATTTTATCTTCTTTTTCTAAGTATTGTTGAATTAAATTTTGTTGTTGCCAGTAGTAT
>JBNJFS010000089.1:6298-8696 GCA_051747085.1 Bacteroidota bacterium | reverse complement strand
AGCAACCTATGCATCAGCTCGTACAGCACATGGAGCATCACAATCGTTAAACAAGGGATTAAAAATTGCTTTCCGCAGTGGAGCGGTAATGGGCCTTGTGGTGGTAGGATTTGCATTACTTGACATAGCCCTTTGGTGGTATGTTTTAAATAAATTTGTATATACTGCTGAACATATGCAGCATGGTTTCGATATGTTAGGGCTTACTTTTGTTCACCCGGGAACTACAGAGCATGGCAAACTGGTTGAAATTACCGTTACGATGTTAACTTTCGGTATGGGTGCTTCAACACAAGCATTATTTGCACGTGTAGGTGGTGGTATTTATACAAAAGCTGCTGATGTGGGAGCCGATTTAGTAGGTAAAGTGGAAGCAGGTATTCCTGAAGACGATCCCAGAAACCCTGCAACCATTGCTGATAACGTAGGTGATAATGTAGGTGATGTTGCCGGAATGGGAGCTGACCTTTACGAATCTTATGCAGGGTCAATTCTGGCCACTGCAGCATTAGGTGCTGCAATACCTGCTATGTCCGGAATTGATTCCGTAAGATCTATCATTTCGCCGATGCTTGTAGCTGCTTTTGGAATTATCTTATCGATTATTGGGGTATTTATGGTAAGAGCAAAAGAGTCAGCTACGCAAAAAAATCTTTTAAATGCATTATTATTAGGTACTGGTGGTAGCTCTGTATTAATTTTAGTAGCGGTTGCCGGATTAGCATATTTTGATTGGATTACATGGGGAATTTTTGGATCCGTAGTTACAGGTCTTGTTGCCGGAGTTATTATCGGACAGGGAACCGAGTATTTTACTTCGGATGAATATAAACCTACCAAAGGTATTGCCAAACAAGCCCTGGGAGGACATGCAACAACCATTATTGACGGGATTGCTGTAGGTATGTACTCAACTTGGATTCCTGTAGCAACGATTGTTGTAGGAATTATCGGCTCATTTGGTTTTGCCGGAGGATTTAGCAATTTTGCCATGGGTGTATACGGAATAGGTTTTGCCGCTGTAGGAATGCTTTCTACTTTAGGTATTACATTAGCAACCGATGCATTTGGACCTATCGCCGATAATGCAGGTGGAAATGCAGAAATGTCTGAACTACCCAAAGAAGTACGAGAAAGAACCGATGCTCTCGATATGCTTGGAAATACCACAGCTGCCACAGGAAAAGGATTTGCTATTGGCTCTGCTGCATTAACAGCTATGGCTTTATTAGCTGCTTATATGGAAGAGGTTAGGTTATGGTTAGGAAAACTGGCCGCATCCAGTGCAGAAGGATTTAAACAAATTGGAGATACTTTATTCTATAAAGGAGCAGAAAATATGCCTGCCGTTGGAGAAGGGCAAAAAGCAATTGAAGTAGCCAGTGCTTCCATTAAAGATTTCTCAGCTGCTTACGATTTATCGCTATTTAACCCCATGTTATTGGGTGGATTATTCCTTGGAGCGATGATGGCATTCGTATTTAGTGCAATGACCATGAAAGCTGTTGGCCGTGCTGCCGGAGCTATGGTTGACGAGGTTCGTCATCAGTTTAAAACCATTGTTGGAATAATGGATGGCTCAGGAAAACCTGATTATGCAAGATGTGTAGCTATCTCTACCAAAGGAGCACAAAGAGAAATGTTGCTTCCTTCGTTATTTGCCATTGCAGTACCCGTTATTGTTGGTGTTGTTTTAGGGGTAGCCGGAGTTGTCGGATTATTAGCCGGCGGATTGGTTACCGGATTTACCCTTGCATGTATGCTTAATAATTCAGGTGGAGCATGGGATAATGCCAAAAAATTTATTGAAAAAGGTAATTATGGCGGCAAAGGAGGCGAAGCACATAAAGCAAGTGTTACAGGAGATACTGTTGGTGATCCTTTTAAAGATACCTCAGGTCCATCCTTAAATATTTTAATTAAGCTTATGACTATGGTTTCGGTTGTTATGGCCGGATTAACCGTGGCTGTCGGGATTTTTGCTTAAGCATTAAATAATTTCATATACAAGAAAGCTGGCCAAAACAGGCCGGCTTTTTTTAGCTATCCAATTATATATTATTTATCCATTCTTTCGCTGCAGAGATTGAGGAAAATGTTTTATATAAATATCTGCTGTTTTTTAACTGATACTCCAGCAGAAGACTAAAGGCAACACCAACAGGACAATTCACAACAACACCTAATCTTACCTTGCTATATTTCCTGATTCGACGCATAATTTCTTCAAATATTACCGACAAAGAACTTTCATTAATTTGCATATGATTCGAATGAATATCAACAATGGTTATTAATTCACTCGCATGTCTGAATGAATCATCGATAAGCTCTATGCTGTTTAGTATATCCTGCTGAATTATGTTTTCATTTTTATAAAGGGTAAAAACACCTTCTT
>JBNJFS010000089.1:0-6198 GCA_051747085.1 Bacteroidota bacterium | reverse complement strand
ACCCTAAAATATTCACCTATTCTTTAAATTTTAACTTCTTTCCCTTTTCATCTATATAAGTTACTTCTCCAAACTGCTCTAAACTTCCACGCAGTTCATCAGCTTTACCGGTAACAATAATTATTGATCTGAATGGCTGAATATATTTTTCTGCCATTTCTCTGATATCTTTTCTGGTTACTTCGTGATACTTTGAGACTTTTGTTTGTAAATAATCGTCAGGTAAGTTATAGGTATCCTTAATCATTGCGAAAGACATATAAGGAATTGGAGCAATACCGCTTAGTGAACGTGTAAAGTCTCCGATTAAGCTGTTTTTTGCCACCTTTAAATCGTAATCTGACACATCAAAATTTCTTATACGCAACATCTCCAGTATAATGTTTTCTATGGCATATGCAGTTTGGTCTGTGCGCACACTTGTCCAGATTGCTGCGCGGCCACCGTTATCATCCGGAGTTAAGCTGGACATGACACTATAACACAAGCCTTTATCCTCTCTTAAGTTCGAGTATAAGTAGGACAACTGGCTTTCCCCCAAAATTTCATTTAAAACTTCAATTTTTACGCTTTTTTCATCAAAGGCAAAAGCATCTTCCATAATCCAGTTAAACCGGATTCTTGACTGAACAGCATTGGGTTTATCTATTACAAATATCTTACGCCTTTCAAGGACAAGTTCAGAAGGTTCAATCTCTCGTTCACGTTTTAATGATGCTCCATTTTGCCACTTACCAAAATACTTATTCATTAACTTTTGACAAGCTTTAGGAGAAAAATCGCCTACTATAACTATTACTGCATTATTTGCTACAACTCTTTGATGTAGAAAGTCCTCAACAGTTTCAATTCCAATATCTTCAAAATCCTGAATAATTTCCTTCTTTTCTTCATTCTTTTTGGTTGTTCCGCTCAACAATGAATCGGTTAACATTTCAATGTAAAATTTCTCATCATCAAAAACGGAAAAATTATTTTTTTTCTCTTGCGACTTTCGATAATTTTCGGCCTTCTCAGAAATATAATCTTCCTTAATCACTGGGTTAAACAAAAGGTCTGAGTACATATCTAACAGCAACTCAATATCTCTATTCATGCCTTTTATTGTGCCCCCGAAACAACTAGCTGATAACATTGCTCCTTTAAGACGAGTTAAAGAATCGATCTCTCCATTAGCATACTTTTTTGAACGTTTTTCCATATATGCCTTATCCAAAATACTTTTTTCTTCGATACGTTCATCTTTTCTAATATCGGGTTGTTTAATACTAATGGTTATGGTAAACTTTGGGTAATCCTTTACAGGGGCTAAATAAACCTGCATGCCATTTTTCATCTCTATCGGAATTAAAACACCTACATCTAACTTTTTAGGTATATCTGACTTTGGAACATGTGATCTGTCTACCTGGGCAGTTATTGCAAAGGCAGTTAAAAGCATAGCAAATGTAAACAATATTTTTCTCATGACTTTCTATTTTTCAGGATGGTAAATAATCGTTACACGATTATCTTTATTAAAATATTTTTTAGCTACTCTCTGAATATCTTCTTGCTTAATACTCATGTAATGGTTAATTGCATTGTTAAACTCATTCGCATTACCCCAAAAGTGGTAGTATCTTGTTATCTCATCAGCAAGAGATTCAGAATGAAAATAGAAATCTGTATACTCTACTTCATAAGTATTTAAAACTTGTTGAAGAATATATTCATCTACAGGTTTATTTTTTAGTCTTTCCAATTGTTCTTCTACTTTAGAGATCAAATACTGCTCCTGATTTTCGACATCTAACCTGCCTTTTATTCTGAAAGCTCCTACTTTTTCCCAAAGCTCAGATGTGGCATTTACGTGGTTAATTATTGTATCTTCTTCAACCAATATCTCATTTTCGAAATATGAATAAGCATTATCCCCAGATAAAATCGTGGCAATAACATTCATCACATAAGAATCTTCATGGGTTTCAGGCATAGCATAATAGTTCAACGAAACGGCTGTTTTCTTCAATCCTTTTTCGGTTTTTTCAATTATTTTCTCTTTTCCTGTAGGAGCGCCAAAATCTTCAGGTCTTTTTACTTCTTTCCCCTTTGGGATATCACTAAAATAATAATCGATCCACTTTTTGGTTTCCTCGATGTCAATATTTCCGGCAACTACCAAACAGGCATTATTGGGTACATAAAATTTCTTAAAAAAAGTATCAAAGTCTTTTAATGAAGATGCATCCAGATCATCCATAGATCCAATCATGTTATGCCCATAGGTTTCGTAAGTAAACATGGATCCCATCATATCATAATAAGCATTACCAAGAGGTTTGTTATCGTATCGCATTCGCTTTTCTTCTTTTACAATTTCTCTTTCGCGATTAATTCCTTCTTCAGTAATAATTGGGTGAAGCATTCGTTCAGATTCTACCCATAAGCCTAATTTATATTCATGTGCCGGAAGTAACTGATAATAATAGGTTACATCATAATTTGTGTAAGCATTACAGTACCCCCCGGCATCCATTACCGTTTTTTCGAATTCGCCCTGAGGGATATTCTTTGTCCCATGGAAAAGCAGATGCTCAAAAAAATGAGCAAATCCGGTACGGTCTGCCTCTTCATTTTTAGAACCTACGTGGTATTTGGTTCCAACAACAACATTGGGCTCATTTACATCATGATATAAGATCACATGTAAACCATTCGCTAAATCATACTCCACAAATTCAATCATTGGTTTTTTCCTGGCAAACAGAATCGATGGAAGTATTAGTAATGTTAATAAAATTATTTTTTTCATAGTTCGAACTTTTATATAGCTATCGCTATCCATTGTAAATTTTACATAGAATTCACTTCAACAAAGCTGTATATCGCTTTTAAAAAATTACTACTGGTCGTAGGTCGTTGGCATGGATGAAGGAACCATAATATTAAAATCGGCTGCATTTTCTTCCTCCGGAAGTTCCATAACATTAGCTACCTTCCAGGTATGTATCGTAACAATATCAACTTCGGGTTTATAATATTTCAGATAATAATAGATGCTATCGTAAAATTTGGAATGATAAGCACCGTTATAATGTAAAAAATATTTTCCTTCCTCCCAGTTTTGCAGGATACGGTAAGCCATCGTAGCGTCTTTAATTGCTTGTGCTTTTACAAGGTTAGAACCTTTGTACTGCATCATAGCTGCAGCAGCTCCTGCATTATTATCTTTTGCCTTATCGTCCGGACCAAAAACACTTAACATATTTGCATATGCAGGCTGTGTTAAATCAAAATGAACAGGCATCGGAGGTAAATATTGATAAGCTTGTTCGGGCAAACTATCTAAATATTCAAATCCTTTTTTATAAATAACCCGGGCATAACGACGCGGTATATTCGTACAAACAAATTTAAGATCGTTTCTTAATGCGATTCCTAACAATGGCTTATAATCTCTGAAGTTAGGCCAGTTTTTAGCGCTCTCGACATACATCTGTCTGTCAACAAGTCCATGAACCATAAACTCATCCATTAGTAATTGCTGATCAGCCTCCCACATTTCACCTCCTAAAACAAGATCTGAACCTTTCTCATTTACCAATTCTTGTGTTACTATTTTTTCCAACCAGTGAACAATTGGGTCATCGTGCATTTCGCCGAATAAGCAAATGTCATGCGCATAAAGTTCTTTCATCATTTCGGCAAAAGTAACCTTCTCGCCATCTGAATTGTAAATTACATAAGCAGGCAGATCACTGTTATATGTTTGTTTTTTATCTTTATTCTTATCTTTCTTTGCAAAAGATGTATTAAAAATTAAAAAAGAAATTAAGAGTAATGCTGTTAATTTTTTCATGTGTTTATTGTTTTTTAATGATTATTTTAAACTTATATTCTATGGTCTGCCAGCTAAAAGAGAAAAATCAGATTGATATAAAGAATTTAACATCTAATACTTATCTTAAATTAATTCCATTTAAAAGTAGAAACTTAAATTTGCTTCCCAGAAACACCTGTATTGTGTATCAAAAACCATCGAATATTGATTTTTTAATTTTACATCTGTCGGGGTTAAATAGGAATAATTGATTCGCAACTCCGTTCCTATATTCTCGAGCTGTTTATTCCATTTTAATTGTCCCCCGATTGTATAGTAGTTAGCAGTATGATATGCAACTTCGTTATAGGCTAAATTTAATGTATACAATTTCGAACCAGCTGATACAACATCATGCATATACGAAAGATTATGTTTATATGCACCTTCTATATCAATTGATAATTTATTGTTTGCGTTTATTCCAAAAGAATAACCCGTCTTTAATTTTGCTTTAATATTTGTATAATCGATTTGATGAGCATAAATCATGTCTTTTTTGCTCATTTTCTCAAAATAAATATTCATTGAACTTAAATAAAAAAGATCTGAATCAGCCCTTAACAACTCTGATCTACCATCAATCTTAAGCCCGTCGTAGATATACGTTTTTTGAAATGTTCCTCTGTTTTTATATCCGGTTCCATTGATATAATTAAGCTCAATCGAATTAAAACTCTTATAATGCTGCTCATTTATAAGATAAGAAGATATAATTTCATTACTAAAATATTCATATTTATATAATTCTTTATCGGTATCGGTGAGTGTTGAAGTAATTTTATAATCCCATCGCTCTTCTCCAATATATGCAGAGTACATTACTGAAAATAAATTTTTATCCCCGGAAAAGTAACTTATATAATATTTGGGATTCTGATTCTTGAAATAAAACTTTTGACTCAAATTAATTTTGTTAAAATCACCCAATCCTTCGTTTATATATAAATAATATTCCGGTCCATTCGTTTTAAACTCATTGATAAAATCAGGGGCCGCTTTTTTATAAAAATAAGATACCCCTAAAGAAATATTACTTGATTCTTTTATTGCATAGCTAACGGCGCCCGTAAACTCTAATTTCAGATTATAAAATTCATTACGGGTATCGCTTAATCTAAAGTATAGATCTCCTCTATAATCAATTCCTACACCTAAAGAAAATTTGTTTCCTAATTTTTTGTTCATGATACCATTTAAGCCGTACTGCTTCACATTAAAGTCACCATTTCTTTGTATTAATAACCTAAATGGATTTCCAATTTCTGACTTCTCAAACCCTAAGTTCCAGTTTGCATCCTCGTGATTTGAGGTATTAAAAATAAAGCTCCCGTAAAACCTCCATCCATTTTCTTCAAAAGACTGAACAGATTCACTTTTAAAGGAGAATTGTTCGTTTTTATCAAACTCATCAACTTGTTTAAAGCTACCCTGGTCTAAACTTCCATTTATCGAAATCGTTGAAAAATCGTTATACTCCCATAGCCATAAGTTTGCCGGAATAGTTTTATATAGTTCTATTTGATTTAAATAGAAACTTCTATTCATACTATTTATAATTTCCCGTTCAACAATTGTACTATCAGAGGCTTTTAATGAAAAGTTAAAAAGCTGACAGAAACATGCTATGAGCAATATTTTTTTCATACTTAATGTTTTTTTAGCTTAGGGAGCCATTTCCATGGCTCCCAAACTAATATTTTTAATTCCCAAATCCGCCGGGTGTTGGCAGGTCTGTTACTTCAAAATCGTTTGTACTATTGTTCGTATCTTTTAAAATTTTACGACCATCTACCTCATTAGCAACCTTTCTTCTTACACTTTTACTTGTATAAGTATCTCCATCAATATATTTAAATCCGGCATCGATGGATGATGGTAATCGCTTAAACTCACTTGTTTCTGCATTATACATCATATCAATACCATCAACAATATCATCTACATTAATTTTTGCAAAATAATCTGAGGAAGATGGAGTTTCTACCCTTGGATCTGCTATTTGCTCAATGGCAAAGTTGTCATTTCTGAAGATCGCTATACTAGCACTTTCGATATCAAAATTAAACCAACCATTGTTTTCAATATTTAAGTACACACATTCCATATTAGGAACATCAACATTGTCCAGATCAAAATAAGAATTACCTGTTCTACCTAGCGATTCCAACCAACTAACGGCATATGTTTCAAAGTCTGCTGTACTTAAATCAACAGAAATGTCTGCATTGGCACCACCATCTGTATAGTCAACCGCATTTAAACAGATAACAATACTTTCGCCAGGTTGAACCGGATTATCGGTACCATTTCCGGGAATTCTTAAAATTTTTGAT
>JBNJFS010000088.1:0-8711 GCA_051747085.1 Bacteroidota bacterium | reverse complement strand
TAATATTTTCCATCCCAATTATTTACTAAATTTGATTAGTGTTTAATAAATTAAATATCTAAAATTAATTCCTTAAAATATATAGTCATGAAAAAGTTTATCCGATGGTTTTTTCGAATTCTCCTTTCACTGCTGTTATTAATTATCATTTTGCTAATTGTTTTACCTTTATTTTTTAAGGATGATATGTTAGCGAAAGTAAAGGAGGAGATCAATAAAAATGTAAATGCAAAAGTAGAGTTTGCTGATTTCAGATTGTCATTATTTAAATCCTTTCCCGATTTTAATCTGGGCTTACATGAAATGTCGGTTATTGGAATCGATAAATTTGAAAATGATACATTAGTCTATTTTCAATCATTCAATGTTCAGGTTGATTTGATGAGTGCACTTAAAAAGAATATTGTGGTCAAAGGCGTTGTTTTGGATAAACCTTTTATTAATGCAACAGTTCTCGCTGATAGTTCTGCGAGCTGGGATATTGTTAAACCTGTTGAAGAGGTGTCTGACACCCTTTTGATTGAAGAAGATACCCTTGCAACAACAGAACCAATGGGTTATCGCGTAGATCTTCAAAAGTTTCAGATTAAGGATGCCAAATTGCGGTATTCTGATGAAACAGCAAATCTTGAAGCGGGCATTGACCATTTAAACTTCCTTTTAAAAGGAGATTTGGGAATGGATTATTCCGATTTAACCATTGAAACTTCAATTGATGCTATAAATGTAGATATGGGGGGTATCCGTTATCTGAAAAATGCAACTTTAGGGTTTGATGCTACCATAGGCGCCGATTTGGAAAATATGATTTATACTTTCAAAGAGAATCAGCTGGCATTAAATGCTATTGTTTTAGGGTTTGATGGTGTTGTTGAAATGATTGATGAGGATATTCATATGGATGTGAAATTTAATACCCAAAAAACCAGTTTTAAATCATTGCTTTCAATGGTTCCTGCTATTTATATGGAGGGATTTGAAGCGTTGAAAACAAAAGGTGACTTAGCCCTTTATGGTGATGTAAGAGGAACGTATAATGAGAATCAAATGCCCAGGGCAAACCTTAAACTTTTGGTGGAAAATGCCATGTTCCAATATCCCGATTTACCAGAATCTGTGGATAACATCAATATTGACCTGGATGTATATTACGATGGTGTAAATAACGATCAAACCCGCGTTGATTTAAACCGTTTTCATGTTGAAATGGCCAACAATCCATTCGATCTTCAAATGCTTATCAGAACTCCATTTAGCGATCCATATATTGAAGGAAATGTAGATGCACATATTATTTTAAATACATTGGCTGATGCTTTACCATTAGAAGATTTGAACCTGGATGGAGAAATTACGGCTGATGTAGATATAGCGGGAAATTTATCAACCATTGAAAATGAACAATATGAAGATTTTAAAGCTACCGGTAAATTACAAATTAAAGATTTTATTTTAGAAGGAGATGATTTACCTGCTGCTGTTAAGTTAATTGAAACAACCTTTAATTTTACACCCCAATACCTCGAATTGCAATCCTTTAATGCAGAGGTAGGAGAGAGTGATTTTCAATTAACGGGTAAGATTGAAAATTATATTCCCTATGTTTTAAGCGATGGTACACTAAGAGGTGATTTTCAATTTACCTCATCATTTATTAATGTCAATGAGTTTATGACCACCGACTCGTCTGATACGGATCAAACCAGCCAGACTGAAGAACCAGCTTCGATGGAAGGTGAAACATCCGTCTCGGACTCCGTTCAGGTTGGTTCTGCAGTGGTTGAAATTCCGGATAATGTTGATTTTAAACTGGCTTCAAATCTGAAACATATTATTTATGATAAAATGGATATTACCAACCTAACCGGAACATTTTTGGTTAACGATCAAAAACTGTTGATGGATAATTTAAACATGAATCTATTGGATGGAGAATTTAGTGTGGATGGTGAATACAATACACAGGATATTGAAAAACCTTCGGCTACTTTAGGACTAAATATCCAACGGGTAGAAATAGAAAAAGTGGTAAATTCATTCAGTATGATTGAGTCATTAGCTCCGATACTGAAGAACTGCAGAGGTAAAGTATCCATTCAATTTGATTATACCAGCTTAATTGATTCTACGATGAGTCCGGTGTTAAGTACTATTAATGGTTATGGCCGGTTGCAATCTGATAATATACAGGTTGTTGATTCAGAGGCATTTGATAAATTGGCCGGACTGCTTAACTTAGGAGATAAATTCAACAATAAATTTAAAGATGTTAATATAAGCTTTAGCATAGCAGATGGAAGAATTATGGTAGAACCTTTTGATGCAAGCGTAGGAGATATCGATATGGTTGTAGGAGGTTCGCATGGTATTGATCAGTCTTTAGATTATAATATTGCCCTGGCTATCCCCAGAGAATATTTGGGCTCTGCTGCAAATGAGGCTATTGAAGGTCTTTTAGATAAAGCTGCATCAAAAGGTGTTGCTATTGATGCCGGTGATAATATTGATGTGAAAGCAAAAATAGCAGGCACTACTACCGATCCAAAGATTACGCTTGATTGGCAAGATGGCACTGAAAATATTAAGGAAGATTTGAAGGATAGAGCACAAGAAGAAATTCAAAAGCAGAAAGAAGAACTGGAAGATCGTGCAAGGAAAGAAGCAGATGAGCGAGCTCAAAAAATTATTGAAGAGGCAGAAGCACAAGCTGCTAAAATAAAACAAGAAGCTCGTAATAGTGCCGATAAATTAATAGCTGACGGTAAAAAAGAAGCCGATGCATTGGTTGAAAAAGCAGCCAAAGAAGGTCCCCTTGCAAAAATTGCAGCTCAAAAGGCAGCTGATGAGTTGGAAAAGAAAGCCAGAGAAAAAGCAGATAAGCTAATTGAAGAAGCTGATTCCAGAGCTGATGATTTGGTGGCTAAAGCACAGCAGGAAGCTAATAAAATAAGGAATGAGTAATATCTATAGCATAACTATTAATCCTTACCGGGATAAAAAGAAAAAAGCCTTCCGAACGGGAAGGCTTTTATATATTTTTGTAAATTTCAATTTCTTTAGAATCTTTTTTCTTTAATTCTGGCTTTTTTACCGGTTAAGTTACGCAAGTAAAAAATCCTTGCCCTGCGTACACGACCTTTCTTGTTAATATCGATAGCTTCGATAAAAGGTGAGTTTAAAGGAAAAATTCTTTCTACACCTACTCCGCTTGACATCTTTCTTACAGTAAAAGATTCATTTTGTCCTGAACCTCTTCTTTGTAGCACAACTCCTCTAAAGTTCTGTATTCGTTCTTTATTACCTTCTTTAATCTTGTAATGTACGGTAATGGTATCGCCTGCTTTAAATTCAGGAAAATCCTTTTTTACAGCGAGTTCTTTTTCAGCAACTTTCATTAAATCCATCCTGATATACTATTTTTTAATTTTGTATTCGTTTTTTAACAGAGCGCAATATTACAAATATTTTTTGACAACTAATAATTTTTAGGATTAAAAAATAAATGTTTATTGCCTTTTAGTGGCTGCAAATATCTAAAAAAAATATTAATTACAAAAACTTATTTCATGCTAATGTTATAACTGTTTATTTTTCTTATAATTAGATGCTTGTTTTTAAAAATTTAGTTGCGAATAGATTCTTTTTGGATATAATTTAAGATTGTTCTCGAATGATATTGGATAAAAAAAACCGCCATGAAATGACGGTTTTTATGGTTAAGAAAAATTTTTCTTTTATTAATTATCTTTATACTTGAATTTATCTCCTGATTTTTCAATAATTAACCGATACCATTCTTCAGAATATCCCGGATACTCAATTTTAGGAGTTATGTATTTATACCCCTCAGGTACCGGACGTGCTTCTTTTTTATTGCCATCCAGGAATTTAGTAAACAGGTGTCTATAAAGTTCTTTCCAGGTTTCTACCGTATAATTACCTCGATCCACAGAGTATCGTGTAATAAGCTCAACAGCCTGCTCTGGATTGTTCTTATATATTTCGGCGGCTGCTTTATCTATTCCTTTTAACTCTTCGATAAAGCCAAACTCTAAATCGTCCTGTACTTTCTTAATATCAGGATACATATGCGAGAAACGAGTGTAGGCTAAATTAGAAACCTGATTAAATACCCAAAAAGCAGCATGGTCTGAAAATTCCATAATTGAACCGTTTCCTTCCGCAAAAGTTTCAGGCACTTCTGTCATTCCGCAATACATTGGGTTGTAAACCGTCGTGTAGGTGTCATCTACACCAAACCAAAGAATTCCTCCAACGGGATCGGGTAACCAGTTTCTGCTTTGCGATACAAATGAAAATCCGGTTTGTTGGGTAGAGATAGCTCTTTCATTAAAATAGGTTTCTCCATCTACTTCCCAGGTCATTGGTCTCCAGCGAACAATATTTTTATAAGGGCCTGCTCCAACATCTTTTGTCATATCCATAGGTGTATTTTGGTAATAATCTCTCATCATACCCATTACATCACGTACCGATAGTTTTTTATCTGGTTTAATCCAAAGAGGCATCTTATTTTCAAGGTTTTCACCCATAGCATAATCTTCGTATTTTTCCATGCCTGTAGCAACTTTATTGAAGCCTGCATAAACACGTGCTTCACAAAATCTAGCACCACCAAAATTAAGGGGAGCATAAGCGTCAGAAAAGCTAAAATTTTTGTCTTTACCATCAAAATATCCCATCTCGCGTGCAAGCGCAATTACGTCGGGAGAATGATAGGTAGTTTGTTTTGGATCATTAAAATTATTTTCATTTTGTATTGGGAAAGTAGTGATTCTTGCTTGGTTTGCATGTCCTGAAATATATCCGTCAGGAATTTGTCGGGCTACCCAAACAGCTCCTTTAATACCGGGTCCTTTTCCAATCATTTCCATAACCCAAACTTCGTTGGGATCAGCAATAGAAAATGATTCTCCCGAGCTGTAATAACCATATTCTTCCACTAAGTCAGTCATGATTTTTATCGCTTCACGGGCAGTTCTTGCTCGTTGCAGTGTAACATAAATAAGACTTCCATAGTCCATTATTCCAGTAGTGTCGCGTAATTCTGATCGACCTCCATAAGTTGTTTCACCTATAGCCAACTGATGTTCATTCATATTACCTACTACATTATAGGTGTGCCTTACCTGGTCTATTTCACCAAGGTATTTACCGGTATCCCATTCATAAATTTTTAGTTTTGCTCCTTCCGGATAATCGGCTGCCGGCCAATGATACAATTCGCCATAAAGAACATGCGAATCTGCTGCATATGTAATCATGGTCGAGCCATCTGTACTGGCTCCTTTTGTAATAAGAAAATTTGTACAGGAGGCAAATGTTGTATGCACAAATAATCCCGTTAAGAGTGTTAGGGTAATTGTTAAAAATGTTTTTTTCATAGTTAATGTATTTATTGATTGTTTATTAATAATTATTTCATCTTATTATGACAAAAATAGGAAAATAATTGAAAATTTAAAGTTTTGATATCATTGTTCAATATTTTACTTAAATAAAACTAAACCGACTATAACGAGTTCAGCGACTGAAAGTTCATATTATGCCTTCTGCAGGTAAACATGAAAAGTGAAATTTAAAACCTGAAATTTGAAATTTGAAATCTTTTATTACATCATTAATTCAACTATTTTTTTTCGGTCGTCATCACTTAATTTATGAACCATACCATTGGTTTCTGTTTTTATCATTTGCTGGATGATGGTTTCTTTTTTATCTTTTTCAATTCCGATGTCTGATAACTTAATAGGAGAACCAAGCGATTGAAAGAAATTTTCTAAATTTTCAATGGTTTCGTCAACAGAAGAATTGCCATATAAATGCTCTCCCAGTTTGGCAATTCTTTCGGGTATTCTTTCTTTTTGCAATTTTAGCCAGGCCGGAAATGCTATAGATAGTGTGGCTCCGTGGGGAGTATCAAAGAGGTATGACAGATTGTGACCAATATCATGAACTCCCCAGTCACCGGATTTTCTTCCATGGTTTGTTAAACCATTGAGTGCATTTGTAGCTGCCCACATAATCTTAGCCCGATACTCATAATTTTCAGGTTGGGATAATACTTTTGGTCCGTATTCCATGGCCTCTTTTATGATCGCTTCGACAAAACGATCAGTAAGTGTTGCATCTCCTTCACCAAAAAATCCTTCTAAGGAATGTGCTATTAAATCTACAATTCCGTAAGCTGTATAATCTTTAGGGACTGAGAAAGTATACGTTGGATCTAAAAAAGAATGTTTTGGATAGTTTAGGGAAGAAACAAATCCTTTCTTTTCGTCTGTTTCATGGTTTTGTAATACTGCGGCACCATTCATTTCTGAGCCGGTAGCGGCTAATGTTAACACAGCAATTAATGGAATAGTGGCCTTTGGTTTTACTTTAAATTTCATAATAGCCCAGGGATCGGTATTGTTGGCTATGGATAAAGCGGTGATTTTTGCCGAATCAATTACACTTCCTCCACCTACTGCTACAATTAAATCAATATTATTCAATTTACCCAGTTGGGCTGCTTCATTAACATCATCAACCAGGGGGTTGGATTTTATTCCTGAGTACTCAATTACTTCTGCATTAAATGATTTAAGTTGTTTAACCACCTGGTCGTAAATTCCATTTTTTTTAATAGAACCTTTACCATACATTAACAGTACTTTCTTTCCATATTCCTGTGCTGCTTCTCCCAGTTGTTCAACGACATCTTTTCCAAAATGTAATTTTGTTGGATTATAGGCTGTGAAATTTTCCATGATATGTTTTTCTTTAATTTTTAGCTGATATAATTACAAATATAAAAGCTTTGTTTATAAGACAAAATATCTTTCAAATGGTTTAGAAGAATAAATATATGCTTATTAAATAAAGTGAATGATCCCGGAAGAAGAACTTACTTTAGCCCCTGTTACAGTTGACAGGCAGTTTATTTTACGATTTAGCCTTAAAACACCCAGCAAACCAAAAATTAGAGCCTCCTTATACTCAATAATATTTTTCGAGGGGATAATGATTTGCGTTTGTGTTTTTGCACGAATGCGTTCGATGAGGTATTTATTATAAGCGCCACCTCCGGTAACTAAAATTTTTTTTCCCGGATTGCCGGAGATTACACTTGTTATTTGATCAGATATATGATCGTAAAATGTACTTATTTGGTCATTTATCTGAAGAGCCGACCGGGTTAAAACAGGAAGAATAAATTCATCGATCCATTCTTTACCCAGGGATTTAGGATAAGGTCGCTGATAAAAGTCAATTTGGTTTAATTGATTGAGTAAATTTGAATCAGTTATCCCTAATTGACCTGCTTTACCATCAATATCAAAAGGTTTGTTAAGTTTATTGGCTAATTGATTTAATACAATATTTGCAGGACAAATATCAAAAGCAACTCTTTTGTGGTTTTCAGTCATTGAGATATTAGCAAATCCGCCGATATTCAGGCAATAATCATACTCATTAAAAAGTAGTTCATCACCAATGGGTACTAAGGGAGCTCCCTGTCCGCCAAGTGCAACGTCCAACGACCTAAAGTCTGATATTGTGGTAACACCTGTTGCTGATGCAATTTCGGCACCATCGCCAATTTGTAACGTAATTTTATGTTCAGGTTGATGAAATACCGTATGACCGTGCGATGCAATTAAATCCGGTTTTTCTTTAATTTCATGTAAGAATTGATTTATTTTTTCGCCAATAAAACGGCCATAATCTTTATGAAGCTTTGTGATTGCTAATCCGGATAAGCTTTCTGCGTTTTTTAATTGTTCTTTCCAGCTTTTGTTATAAGAAATTGTTTCCGCCTTAATAATCTCAAATGTCCATCTATTGGTATAGGTATATTTACTAAAAACAATGTCCAGCCCATCGAGTGATGTTCCTGACATTATCCCTACGGCGTAATAATTTTGCATAAATTATTTATTCAAGTAATCCCGGATTAAATTTTTTGTTGCTCTGTAAAAAACGGTATATAAATTGTAAGGTTGCTGTTCTACTCGTTTAGCGATTACCATTTCTGTATTATCGAAACCTTTTAATAAATATTCATTTACTTGTAAAGGGGTTTTTGCTGAAGCTGTTCCTATAAGATTGTATACCGGAATAATTCCATCCTTACTATAAATAGTCATATTCAATGTAACCTGAGGATATGTTGATTTGTAATTAATATCTTCATATTTTTTTGGATGGTCTTCTTTTTGTTGATTCGTAATGCTCTCAATTTTTACATCAAGCTTAAAATAATATTGCGAATATCCTTTACGTAACGCTTTGCGAATACTGGTTGTTGGGTAACCATAATCATCATATTTAACATTATTCATAAAGGTATTGATCGGTAAAATTTCTATCTCAAGATCTCTTTCAATCACCTCTTTAAACGTAAAAAAAATAGTGTGTATTAAGACTGCTGTTAATTTATCATTACCAGGATCATTATACGTTTTTATATCTCCGATATAAGCATCCAGTTCATTTAATTCGGTACGGAGATCTTTTGATATTTCGAGGTTGTAATTTATTAATGAAAATTGTTTGTTCGCAATTTTTTGACCATTGCTACTAACCCAGCTGATTAGTAATAGTAAGAAAATCAAATACTTTTTCATCATAGCTAATTTGATTTGAATGTTAAATGAAGATGGTACAAATGTATATATAAATTAAAAATTTTTATCAAAAATTTG
>JBNJFS010000087.1:0-8792 GCA_051747085.1 Bacteroidota bacterium | reverse complement strand
ATATCTCTTAAATCAATTATCGTACTTCCGAAAATCACATTGTATTCTTTGAAATTTTCATCCTGCCCCAGCACTTTACTTTCGCTAAAGATCGTTGTATCCTCATCGGCTTCAGCATGTGAAAAGCTGTAGTTCCCAATAAGAATTTTAATGCCAATAAAAATAAAGAAAAAGGCAATAATAAATTTTATCAGGGGGAAATCGATGTTGAAAACAACGCGAATTACTATTCCTAAGCCAATAAGGATGAGTAAAATTCCCCAAAAAAGACCTGCTCCCATTTTCATAATTTTAAGAATTAAACATCTGTTAAACAGATAAATTTAATGAATAAAATTTATTTGTCAAGTTATTCGCTAATTTTTAACGGCTTTTTTACTTTTTCTTTTAAAAGAGCAATTTCGAGAACATCCATAATTTCTTTCACATAATGGAAGTTTAATCCTTTTAGGTAAATATCTTTAATTTTACCAATATCTTTTCTGTTATCCTCCGATAAAATAATATCGGTAATATTGGCTCGTTTAGCAGCCAGTATTTTTTCTTTGATACCACCTACAGGAAGAACTTTTCCACGCAGCGTGATTTCACCCGTCATCGCTATTTTATTTTTTACTTTTCGTTGTGTAAATACCGAGGCAATAGATGTTGCCATCGTAATTCCGGCCGATGGCCCGTCTTTTGGGATTGCCCCTTCGGGTACATGAATATGTATATTCCAGTTTTCGAAAGCCGACTGGGGTATTTCTAACTCGTCGGCATGCGATTTAATATATTCTAAAGCAATTATTGCAGACTCCTTCATTACTTCACCCAAATTACCGGTAAGGGTTAGTTTTCCTTTTCCTTTACTTAAGCTACTTTCAATGAATAATATTTCACCCCCTGCAGCAGTCCATGCCAGTCCGGTAACAACACCCGCAAAATCATTGCCCTGGTATTTTTCTTTTGAATATTCGGGAGGTCCTAATATTTCTTTAATATCACTAATGCTAAGTGATTTGTTAAATTCTTCATCCAATGCAATTTTTCGTGCAATATTCCGGATTACTTTTGCCAGGGTTTTATCCAGCGTTCTTACTCCTGATTCGCGGGTATGATTTTCAACAATATATTCGAGCACTTTTTTGCTAAATGAAACCTGCGATTTTTTTACCCCGTGAGCTTTTAATTGTTTAGGAATTAAGTGTCTTTTTGCAATCTCAATTTTTTCTTCGACAATATAACCACTGATATCAATCATTTCCATTCTGTCGCGTAATGCAGGGCTAATGGTTGATAAGGTATTGGCAGTTGCCACAAACATTACGTTGGAGAGATCAAATTCCAGTTCCAGGTAATTGTCGTGGAACGAACTGTTTTGTTCAGGATCTAAAACTTCGAGCAGTGCCGAAGCCGGATCACCACGAAAATCGTTACTTACCTTGTCAATTTCATCTAGAATATAAACCGGGTTTGCCGATTTTGCTTTTTTTATATTCTGAATAATACGGCCCGGCATAGCACCGATATATGTTTTTCTGTGTCCACGTATTTCTGCCTCGTCGTGTAAACCACCTAACGACATTCTTACATATTTACGATCCAGTGCTTTGGCAATAGATTTTCCCAGCGATGTTTTACCAACTCCCGGAGGGCCATACAAGCAAAGGATAGGTGATTTTAGATCCCCTTTTAATTTTAAAACGGCCAAATATTCTAATATGCGGTCTTTAACCTTTTCCAGTCCAAAATGATCCTCGTCGAGAATTTTTTGGGCTCGCTTAAGGTCAAAGTTGTCCTGGGTAAATTCATTCCAGGGTAAATCAAGCAATGTTTGTAAATAGTTTAGTTGTACCGAATATTCTCCGGTTGCCGGATTTAACCGGTGCATTTTTTTAAGCTCTTTGTTGAATATATCGGCGACCTCTTTGTTCCATTTTTTCTTTTTAGCCCGTTTTTTCAACTCTTCAATTTCCTGGTCAATAGGGCTTCCTCCCAGCTCATCCTGAATGGTTTTCATTTGCTGGTGTAGCAGGTATTCTCTTTGCTGTCGGTCTAAATCAGTTTTAACCTTGCTTTGGATATCGTTTTTAAGTTCGAGCATTTGTACTTCTTTACTTAACAATTCAAGAAGTTGTATCGAGCGTTGTTTTAAGTCTTCAATTTCAATGAGTTTCTGCTTTTCTTTAATTTCGATATCGCTGTTAGAGCAAATAAAATTAACCAGAAACTTAGGGTTCTCGATATTTTTTACTGCAAATGACGTTTCGGGCGGAATATGGCTCGAAAGATTAATGATACGTAAAGAAAGATCTTTTAAAGAGCCCACAATAGCTTCAAATTCGCGACTGTCATCTTTTGGTAGCGCGTCAATAAGTAATGTAACGGTTGCTTTGTGATAGGGCTCATCCTGAACCATCTCATTAATATGAAAACGCTGGCGTCCCTGAATAATAACCGATGTGCTGCCATCGGGCATTTCCAGTACTTTTAAAATATGGGCAACGGTCCCTGTTCTATATATATCCTTTTCTTCGGGTTCATTTACTCTGGCATCTTTTTGGGCAACCGTACCAATGATTTTGTCTCCTTTATAAATGTCATTAACCAGTTTTATTGATTTTTTCCTTCCTACGGTAATAGGCAAAATAACTCCCGGGAAAAGCACTGTATTACGTAAAGGTAAAATTGGCAGTTCTTTGGGCATTTCAGATTTTTTCATATCCACATCATCTTCATCATCTGAAATTAAAGGAATAAAATCTCCATCGGCTTCCATATCACCTGCAACGAAAATGTTCATATTTTTATTTCTGAATTCATATTTATCACTCATATACTAATATCCTATGTTAAAATGGGTTTGTGTAAAGACAAAATGTCAGTACACGCAAAAAAATAATTCAGTAAATAGAATTGGCAATCACTATGCCAAAAGTATTTAAAACAAAATTTTGACAGCGAAAACTTAATACATCCTGTATTTTGAAGTTTTTTCGAAGATGTGGGTCAGGATTTTTTTCTCTTTATCGTCCAGAATTTTATTTCGACGTTCCATCACTTTTTCAGCTACTTCAAATGCTTTATCCAATCCATAAATAGTAAAGCCTTGCGCTCCACCCCATGAAAATGATGGGACAAAATTTCTTGGGAATCCTCCGCCAAAAATATTCGCATTAACACCAATGACGGTTCCGGTATTAAACATTGTATTTATGGCGCATTTGGAATGATCGCCCATGATTAAACCACAGAATTGAAGACCGGTTTTTACAAACCGTTCTTTTTCGTAATTCCACAAACGTACTTCGGTATAATTGTTCTTAAGGTTTGAATTATTGGTATCGGCACCCAGGTTACACCATTCTCCAATCACAGAGTTTCCTAAAAATCCATCGTGTGCTTTATTGGAATATCCTATGATTACCGAGTTATTAACTTCACCACCAACTTTTGAATGAGGACCAATGGTTGTTGGCCCGTAAATTTTAGCCGCCATTTTTACTACGGCATGTTCGCATAAAGCAAAGGGACCTCGAATTACGCTTCCTTCCATAATTTCAGCATTTTTGCCAATATATACAGGCCCCGTTGAGGCATTTAAAGTAGCAAACTCAATGGTTGCTCCTTCTTCAATAAAGATATTCTCTTCACCTAATACCTTATTTGATTTGCTTAAGGGTTGCGATTTGCGGTTTTTGGTTAAAAGTTCAAAGTCCGTTTTTATATTGACATCATTTAGCTTAAAAATATCCCAGGGCCATTCAATAGACGTAAAATTTGCCGTAAAATTTTCCTTTTCAAAATCTTCTGTTGAATAGGGATCAAAATCGGGAAGCTTATCTTTTCCTATTCTTAATGCCAGTAGCTTGGTATCTGCAACTAAAGCTTTATTGGGATCAAGTTGTTGGATTTTGTCCATTAGTTCTTGAGTGGGGATTACGGAACCGTTGATTAGCAGGTTGTCCGCTTCAATCGTACCGGTAAATTTTTCAGACAGGTAGTCCTGGGTTTTATATGATACCGGGCTTTTAAGGAATTTTTCCCATTTCTCTTTTAAGGTAAGAATTCCTGTTCTTATTTCGCAAACAGGTTTGGTAAAGGTGAGTGGTAATAAGTTTTGCCAGCTTTTATCATCAAATAATATGTAGTTCATAGGTAAAAGGTTTATGAAGTTTCTACACAAATTTAAACAAAAAAAGCTCCGGTTTATCGGAGCTCTTTATATTTTCTTACGTGTTGGATAATTTATTTTTTTACATGCTTTTTATATTTGTTCATGTATTTATCTACACGTCCGGCAGTATCAACAAGTTTCATCTTACCTGTATAAAATGGGTGAGAGGTATTTGAAATCTCCACTTTAATTAATGGATATTCAACACCATCTTCCATCTTGATGGTTTCTTTTGCTGGTGCAGTAGATCGGGTTATAAAAGTCTCATTGTTTGACATATCTTTAAAAACCACTAACCTGTAATTGTCCGGATGTATTCCTTTTCTCATTGTAAAACTCCTTTATATTATGCTATACTTTTTAACTTCAAAAATAAAACTTAATGGTTTGCAAAATTAATTATAGTTATCAAAAATACAAAATAATACAACTTTTTTTATCAAAATTATTTCAAGGCGAACCAGTTATCAAGATTATGCTTTTGTTTGCCTACAAATTTATGATGAATAAATTCGTTGATATGCTTATCATAATGATAATCTTTACTCCATTTTTGATGATTTCTTGCAATCTCGGCCACTGCATCTACAATATAATCAACTTCCTGATTCGTAGTTGTCGGATGAATTGACCAACGGATCCAGCCGGGTTTTTGTGATAAATCACCATCATTGATAAGTTCTGTGATTTTGTGTGAATAATCATAGGTTACGTCGAGCAGGTAGTGTCCATAGGTTCCGGCACATGCACATCCGCCTCTCATCTGTACCCCGTATCTGTCACTTAACAACTTAACCACCAGGTTGTAATGTACTCCTTCGATATAGAATGATAGTGCTCCTATTCGGTCAATCACATTTTCGGCTAATATTCTAACCTGCTTTATTGCTTTTAATCCTTTAAATGCTCTTGGAACAAGCTCTTTTTCCCGCTGTTCCATATTTTCAACCTCCATTTGTTCTTTTAATTCAATGGTAAGAGCAGATCTTATGGCCTGCAAAAACCCGGGAGTTCCTCCGTCTTCTCTTAATTCAATATCATCAATATATTTATATTCGCCCCAGCGATTGGTCCAATCCACCGTTCCACCCCCGGGGTTATCAGGTGCTTTATTTTTGTATAAACTCGAATCAAAGATCATGATTCCTGCTGTTCCCGGACCGCCTAAAAACTTGTGAGGTGAAAAGAAAATAGCATCCAGCTTCTCCATCGGATCTTCGGGATGCATATTGATTTCTACATAAGGTGCTGATGCCGCAAAATCAACAAAACATAATCCACCATATTCGTGCATTAATTTGGCTAATTTAAAATAAGGTGGTTTTACTCCGGTAACATTTGAAGCAGCAGAAAATGATCCGATTTTTAACTTACGGTCTTTATACTCTTCGAGTTTTTCCCGCAATTTCTCAGGATCAACCAATAAATCTTCATCAGGATCAATAATTACAACATCACAAATGGTTTCGTACCATGAGGTTTGGTTAGAGTGGTGTTCCATGTGTGTGAGAAAAACAACCGGACGGTCTATTTCTTTTAAACATTTCTTATTTCGTAAAAGCCCACATCCTTTTAATCCTAAAATTCTTTGTAACTTATTGATTACAGATGTCATTCCGAATCCTGCCTGAATTAGCACATCATTGGGACCAGCATTTACATGCTTTTTAATTAATTTCTGGGCATAATGATAGCTGTGGGTCATTAAGGTTCCTGTTTCGCTGGTTTCGGTGTGTGTATTGGCAACATACGGGCCGAATTGTTCAAGCATTTTTCGTTCAATAGGCTCATAAAGCCTTCCGCTGGCAATCCAGTCGGCATATATTATTTTTTGCTCACCGTAAGGAGAGTTATATGACGCATTAAACCCTACAATGTTTTTTCTAAACGGCTCGAAATGTTTTTCTAATGAACTCATTGGAGTGATTTTTTAATTAGGCTGGTAAAAATAGAACAAAGCAATAAATATTTAAAATAAAATCATCTATTATTTAACATTTTAAATAGTTGAATGTGTTGATGCTTAAAAATAAAAACCCGGGAAGAAGCCCGGGCTTGAAATATAAAAAAGGTGAATTAATCTCTGCTGGCAAATTTGGATAATAGTATAAGTAACTCAATATAAAGCCATATTAGTGTTACCATCAAACCAAATGCTGCGTACCATTCCATATGTTTGGGTAGTCCTGCTTCGGAGCCTTTGGCAATAAAATCAAAATCAAGTACAAGATTAAGGGCTGCTATACCTACTATCACCAGACTTATACCAATTCCTAAAATGCCATTGCTATGGATCATTAAATTATTTACGCCAAAGAAGGATAAGATAATAGAAATAAAATATACTAATGCAACCGCTCCGGTAGCTGCTATAACTCCTGCACGAAATTTTTTAGTAACTTTAATTACTCCTGTACGGTATCCTATTAGTAAAATGAGCATTGTTCCAAAGGTCAGCGCAATAGCCTGAATAACAATCCCGGGGTATGATGCTTCAAAGAATGCAGATACAGCGCCTAAGAATAGCCCTTCCAGAACTGCATAAATGGGTGCCGTAATATACGCCCAACTACGTTTAAAAATGGTAACCAACGCAGCAATAAAACCACCAATGGCACCAATGGCAATCCATTTGGAAACCAGCGCCGAGCCAGCTTCTATATTTACTGCGCCAAAAAACATATTCCAGGTATACAAAGCACCTACCATAACAAGTAATAACATGGCAACCGACTTATTAATCGTTCCGTTTAAGGTCATGGTGTCGGTATAAGTTGTTGCGTAAGCCCTGCTGTTAAAAGCCGTTTTGGATAAAACCGGGTTTGATGATCTTGTTATATTCATAATTTAATTTTTTTGTTTTTTTCTTGTAATCAAAATATATACCTATGATAGTTTTATGATAATTAACTGTCAAAATGTCTTGAGGATTATATTACGATGACCTGATGGTCGATTAAAATAAATAAAATCAATAAAACGGAACTGTAAAATATATACCATTTTAACGGAATATAATCTTTTGGATTAATCCCTAACTTGAAATAGTTGTATGCCACCAAAATAATTTTAGACAGGAAGTATGTGCCAATGGTTGCTACTGCTACCCCTGTTACTCCGTATTCTTGAACAAACCACAGGCTTAAAAATATATTAACGATGACTTCAAAAACAGAAACATACAATATCGTTTTGGTTTTTTTTAAGCCGATAAGAATCGTATGAGGAAATACCAGGCGACTGGCAATAGCTAATAAGTAAACCACAAAAACATCGGCACTACGGGTAAACTCTTGGTTAAAAACAAAGTGGTAAATAGGTTTGGCAAATAACAACATAACAATGGTCAATGGATACATTGAATGCATTATTCGTAGTGATTTGCGTTTTAGAACATTAAGCGATTCAAGCACCTTTTCTTTGGTAGAAAATTCGGTGAGCATGGCCGAACTTAAACCTGCCGCAAGCATTACCATAAAAGGTAATTCCTTGGCCCCATAACGAAAAATAGCAAATCCATCAGCAGCGTAATGTATAGAGACTACCAGCCCGTCGATATATTGTGCTGAACCACTGATTAGCGTACTAAAAATTAATGGGATTGCTAAATAAAGAATCTCTTTCATGTAAGAAAAAGAGATTTTTATTTCGGCGTAATTATAAATTAAGGTTAGCAACCAAATGTTTCTGACAATAGATACTAGTACTAAACCACGTAAAGCCCATATAATATCATATCCTAATAAGACCGGAGTCAGAACGGACACTAATTGTAAAGTATAAGTGATGTAAGCGTAGCTAAGTGTGTTCCCCGACTTGTTTTGAACCATATAAATGTACTCGACTAAGCAGGCAGGGCTACTTAAGAAGATATACCAAAGTGTAACGTTTAGAAGCGGAGCTTTTCCTTTAATGCCAAATACTGAAAAGTTGTTTTGAACGGCTAATCCAATAAAAAAAACAATAACACTAAAAACCAGTAGAAGTACGAAAATGTTAAAGATTTCAGGAGATTTGGAAAAGTTGCTGTCCTGCTGTCCGCCAAATGTTTTGTTGTTTCTAAATAACGATAAAAAGGACTGAATTAAACCGGTTACCCAAAAGAACGTAGCAAAACCAGCCATAAATACAGAAATTTCAAACAACCCGATTTGTTCTTTTGATAATCCGATTTTTGTAAAAACAATGGATATAATTAGAAAAGTAACAAACCGTAAAATGTTAAAAACCTGTAACCCGGCAATATTGTTAATGTTTCTTTTAGGAGCTAACCACACACCAAAATTATTTTGAAATTTAAGGTGCAAAAATACATTGAAACAACGGAATAAAAAATAATTTAACTTTTTTTAAATAAATCGGGGAATTAATTTATCGGATTTTTGTATAAAATAAAATTTCTTGTTTATATTTGCAGTCCGAAAATGGTGGATGTAGCTCAGCTTGGTTAGAGCACTGGATTGTGGTTCCAGGGGTCGTGGGTTCAAGTCCCATCTTCCACCCATTAGAAAAAGCTCCGAATGTGGAGCTTTTTTTATTGCTTAAAATTTCGTTGCCGCATAGCTTCAAAAACCAGAATGGCTGTTGAGATTGAAACGTTTAATGAGTCGATTGCTCCGTTCATGGGAATAAT
>JBNJFS010000086.1:2542-8899 GCA_051747085.1 Bacteroidota bacterium | reverse complement strand
ATTTCATGTTTTGAATAGCTCACCGGTTTAAAGGATGGGTGTTGGAAATAAATGCGTTCATTCAAATTAAAAATATCAAGATTAACGATCCCATCTTTATCTGTTAAACCTGATTTGTGTTTTGAGTCGTTGTAAACAGCCACATCTTCGACGGGCTGCATCGTTTCAATATCCTTAACAACAAGGTTTTGTCCGGAAACCAGCATCCCGGGGCTAAAAAGTAGTAAAAAAAGAAAGCATGTCTTAAGATTAATCTTAAGCATTCCCATATTTTTATTTTGTTTAATATTTAGCAAATTTATTGATTAGATGATATAAACCTTATCAGGTTTAATCAAATTTAAGTATGTTTGTCTGTACAAACGTTACCATTATTATTTTTAATTTAATATTTTTGAACCAAAATCTTCTAAAAACGAATATACACATATGTTAAAAAAGATTTTAACAGCAGTTGTACTTATTATAATTATTTCAGCAGGTTTTTGGGGGTACCGCTATATTAAAAGCCAGCGTTTACCTGATTTTAATATGCTCAAAGCTGTTCCGCTTGATGCTGCGTTTATTATTGACAGTGATAACTTTATTGACAAGATCGCTACATTTAGCAGAAACAATGAAATTTACCAGGAGTTAAAGCAATTTGAAAAAGTTAAACATTTCAATGAGGATGTATCTTTCTTAATAAAGCTTTATAACGAAAATAAGTTTATGAAAGAGCTCATTGATGATAATCGAATGGTTCTATCAGCCCACAGCTCCGGTAAAGAAAATATTGCATTTCTTTTTTTAATGCAAATGAATACATTGCGTGATAAAAAAATTATTCTTCAGTACATTGAACAGTTATTAAGTCAGCAAGGAGAAATAAAAAAAAGAGCATATAATAATACCCTGATTTATCAGGTCGAATTTCAAGAAAGGGAGTTATATTTTTCATTCAAAGAGGGGATGCTAATGCTTAGCCCTTCATCGATAGTTTTGGAATCATCATTAAGGCAATCGGAAGTTAATGAGTCCATTCTGAATGATAAAGGATTTAAAACCGTTCAAAAAACCGCAGGGAAAAATGTAGATGCAAACGTTTATATAAACTTAAACCAGTTTCCGGAAATTATCTCCTATTTGTTAAATGATAAGTATAAAAATAAAATTGCCACTCTTAAAAACATTGGCTCCTGGATAGAATTGGATGTTAATTTAAAAAATGATGCCGTATTACTCAATGGGTTTTCTTTTAACGAACCTGCCGTTAATAATTATCTGAACATATTTTCGCAGCAGGAGGCTGTTGATCATCAATTAAATCAAATTTTACCGGCCAACTCATCCGTTTTCATTTCATTAGGTATAAGTAATAATGACCAATATTTTGAACAATACAGAAATTATCTGGATGCACAAAATAAGCTGAGTGATTACACAGAATTTATCCGGTATTATCAACAAAAATTTACGGTAGACTTTGAAGAACTGATCAAAAATAACCTGGATGAAGAAATTGGGCTGGTAATAACAGATAACCCTAATGAAAACACGAAACAAAACTCATTTATCATCATAAGAACAAAAAGCAAAAGCCTTTTGGAAAGTCAAATGCAAAATGTTTTATCCAAAATTGCACAAAGTCAGAAGATTAAGGAGAATGATCTCATTTTTGATGCAAGAATCGATAAAGAAACTGTTTATAAAGTTTATCATCTGCCTGTAGAAGGGCTCTTTAAGACGCTATTTGGAGATTTCTATTCCGGATTTGAAAATCCTTATTTTACTTTCATCGATAATTTCATGGTTGTGGGCAATTCACAAAAATCACTGGTTCATTTTATCCATTCAACCATCTTGCATAAAACCCTTAATCATGACCTAAAATTTGACCATTTTACCAATAATCTTTCCTCCAAATCTAACTTTTATTTTTATACAAATTTATCCCGATCTCAAAAGGTCATATCCGAATACTTAAGCCCCAATTTACAGTCGGGACTAAAGAGCAATATCGACCTGATTAAGAAATTTCAGGCTTTTGCTGTACAGTTCAGGAACAATAACAGTATGATCTTTAATAATATTTACCTAAAATATATTCCTGAGATAAAAGAGGATGCGGTTACCATTTGGGAAAGCCGGCTGGATACGGCAACCCATTTTAAACCCTCTTTGGTAACCAATCATTATTCCCAGGAAAATGAAATATTTGTTCAGGATTTAAATCATAAAATTTATCTGATTAATAAAGTAGGAAGAATATTATGGCGCTTACAACTAAACGAAAAAATTAATAGTGAAGTTTACCAGGTGGATTATTACAAAAACGGAAAGTTACAGTTACTTTTTAGTACGAAAAATAAAATTCACTTAATCGACCGGAACGGTAATTATGTTGAACGCTACCCCATAGAGTTAAGATCGCCCTCAACAGCCGGTATTGCGCTTTTCGATTATGAAAAAAACCTCGATTACAGAATTTTTATTCCCTGCGAAAATAAAAACATTTACCTCTACGGGTTAGATGGAAATTTAATCAACGGGTGGGAGTTCCAACAAACCGATACGCGGGTTAATACTCCTGTTCAGCACTTTAGAATAAACAGCCGTGATTATATTATTGTTGCTGATCAGCACCGCATTTACATTCTTAACCGGCGTGGCCACGAAAGAATAGGTATAAACAGGCAATTTGCCAAATCAAAAAATAATTCATTTATTTTAAAACATGCCGACCAGGAAACAAACACTCGTTTTGTAACTACCGATATTACCGGGACGATAAAGATGATAGACCTTAACGGAGAGGTAACAGAAAAAAGAATTAAAACTTTTTCTGCCGATCATTTCTTTGACTATCAGGATATAGATGGCGATGGTTACAAAGATTATATTTTTGCAGATAAAAATAAACTGGAAGTATTTAATAATAAGGGGGACAAACTGTTTGATTATACCTTTGAAGAAGCGATCTCTTACCCTCCGGCTTATTACTACTTTTCATACGATGACCGGAAGTTAGGTATTGTAACAAAATCTTCCGGACAAATTTATTTATTCAACAGCAGTGGTGAGATTTACAAAGGGTTTCCTCTAAAAGGGGCCTCTCCCTTTAGTATTGGTTATTTAGAAGAATCACATCATCAATTTAACTTAATTGTTGGGTCTCAATATAACTTTTTATATAATTATTCCGTAAATTAGTGTACAAATTTAATATCTAAAGATATGAGTTGGTTAAGAAATTTTCGAGTTACAAAAATATTTATCGCGTTAATTATATTATTTACTTTTTCACACTGCATGCAGGATGAGTATGAATTTGATAAGTTAAGCGATGAAATGGAAGTTAAATTAAAATTTTTATCTCCATTAGCCTACGGTTCTCTCTCCCTTGATGATATTATCAGTGAATTCGACAGCACAAGCACTATTGATGCTGATGAAGAAGGGTTGCTGTTTATAACCTATGAAGACTCTCTCTATTCATTTCTTGCCGATGAACTGGTGGAGATACCTAATCAAAATTTTCCTGAATATTTTATTGAATCAGATGATGACTTTCCAGTAAGCTGGGGTGATACTGTAGTCGTTGAAAGAACCGAACATTACGAATTTTCCTTTTCCAACGATGAAAATCCCGATAGTATGTATATTAACACTGCCGACCTCAACTTTCAAATAAGTTCTACCTTTCAACACACGGGCAAATTAATCATCTCAAGCAACTATATTCGAAATAATAACCAGCCATTCAGCGATACCATTCTCATCGATAATAACAGTGGCAGTTTTTCTGTGAACAAAACCCTTTCGCTAAACAATTATGTTATTGAGTTTATCGATACAACAATTACAGATACCTCTTTTTTACCTATCGACTTTACACTTGAATTCTACAATTCCGGACTAGGCGTAAATGCAGGCGACCAGGTGGCAGTGGAACTTACCGTTTCCAACATTGATTTCACATCTATTTTTGGATACATTGGTAATTATGAATTAATGGCAGATTCCGGTGAGTTTGAGCTCGACTTTTTCGAATCGTTAAACGACGGATATATCGAGTTTGAAGATCCTTGGATAAACTTTAAAATCAGTAACTCGTTTGGCGTTCCTGCAGAAATAAATATTGAAAGATTTACCGGTTTTAAAGATGAGACCGATTCTATCACGTTGAGTCTGGACCCCGAAGTTAACCCCTCAAATTATGCATTCCCCGGAATAGATGAGTATGGAGAAACAAAAGATACCACCATATCCATCAACAGAAACAACTCAAATATTTCATCGTTTTTAGCCTATATGCCTACCTCCCTTCAATACAATATTAAAGCCCTGTCAAATCCCGAAGGACCCGGTGGAGCTTACAACTTTGTTACCAAAAACAGTAAAATAGATATTGGCTTAGAATTTATCCTTCCCCTTTGGTTTAAAGCCAATAATATTGCATTAGAAGATACCGTTGAGATGGACCTTACTGATATTAACGAAGATGCCGAAATGATTGAAAAAATTAACCTGGTACTTGAAGTTTTTAACGGACTCCCTGTAGATATTGATTTTCAACTATACTTCCTGGATGAATCATACCAACCGGTAGATACCCTTTTCGATCCGGGATCACAACCGGTGATTGTTGCAGGACAGCTCGACTCAGACCATAGGGTAACTCAGCCTACAGAAAAAACATCCGTCGTTGAATATCTGAAACAGGATATTGAAAAGCTTGAAGTTGTTCGATTTGCGTATATTAAAGCCGGACTTAAAACATCTGAATTTGATAATGATATTTCAGTAAAATTTTACGATTATTATACGGTAGATTTTAATTTAAGCATAGATGTTGATGCTTTAATAAATACAAACGATTTATAATATCCATACCATGAAACTTTATAACAAGATTATCATCATCTTAATTACAGCTTTATTTTTTATTATGCACTCATTTACGGGAAAGGCTCAGAGTAGTCAGACACTTTATTTTATGAACAGAATTCCCCAGTCGAACCATATGAACCCGGCCATCCAACCTAAATGCAACTTCTTTTTTGGTTTACCTGTAGTATCCTCGGTACAAATTAGTACCGGAAATAACAGATATGTTTTATCAGATATCATCATGCCTCATCCTACCCAGGATTCTTTGATAACATTTCTTCATCCCCAGGCAGATTTTGATAAGAATGATTTTTTATCCAAGCTGGGAAATAATAATTCCTTTTACCAGGAGTTTCAAACCGACCTGTTATCATTTGGCTTTAGAGCTAACAGCTGGTATTTCTCATTTAACCTATCCGAAAAACAGTCGGTAGCCCTTAATTATCCAGCAGACTTAATGGATTTTGCACTCAATGGAAACCAAAATTTTATTCACCAAACCGCTGATTTTAATGCTTTAAGAGCAAATGCCAACTTTTACAGAGAATATGGTATTGGTGTATCCAAAGAAATTAACAGCAATCTATTTATAGGTGTTCGTGGAAAAGTTTTATTTGGCCATGCAAACATTAACACGGGAAATGATAATACGCTTGGTTTTTATTCAAGCAGCGATTCAATATTTATTAATGCAAATGCTGTAATTAACACATCCTCCCCGTTAATTGCAACAACTAATATTGATGGCGATTTTGACGGATTTGAAGTCCCTGCTTATATTGAAGATGCAGATAATGATTCATTAATGGATCTAGCCTTAAAGCATCAGAATATGGGCATGGGAATCGATATAGGTGTTTATTACAGCCCCATGGATAATCTGTCTCTTTCACTTAGTATTATTGATTTAGGCTATATCAAATGGGACAAAGATGTTACAAACCTCGAGTTAAAAGGAAAATATTCTTTTAAAGGAGTTGATCTTAGTGACGAAATTGGCGCTGAAGAATCCGAAGAAGATCCTTTTGAGCAAGTTCTGGACTCGTTGGAAAATAGTTTTACCGTATCCAATGAATCGAGCAGTTATACTACAGGACTGGGAACAAAGGTATATCTGGGTGCTTCATATTTTGTTTCCCCGAAGTTTGATGTAAGCTTTTTATCCCGTTCTTACATCTATAACAACTATTTTAACCAGGCATTTACTTTTTCAGCCAATGTTCGCCCCGTTAATGGAATTTCAGCCAGCTTAAGCTATTCTATCATGAACGGTACCTACAACAACATTGGATTAGGATTGGTACTTGGAGGGGCTCCATTACAGTTCTATGTTGTTACTGATAATGTTTCTGCGGCATTTTGGGGTCATAAAACATCTACCTTTAATCTTCGGGTTGGGTTAAATATTGCCTTTGGTTGTAAACATCAAAAAGTTAAAGATAAACCATTGCTTAAGTCAACTTTTTGATTAGAATAGTCTTTAAT
>JBNJFS010000086.1:0-2442 GCA_051747085.1 Bacteroidota bacterium | reverse complement strand
CTAAAACCCCTGTATACAAACTAATTAAACAACAGAAATTGTATAAGGTCGAAATTTATAAAACTTTAGTCGATATTTTTACTTTAAATTTTTAAGAAAACTTTATCTTTAGCACAATAATCAAAATTAACTCATTATGAAAAAAATAACTTTACTTTTGCTAGCTTTATTAAGCCTTCCTATTTTCTCTTTTTCGGGTGGTATAGTTCATAATACAAACCAAAGTGCAGCCTGGGTCAGATATTTTGCCCGCGATGCCTCATTAGACATTGACGCTGTTTTCTATAACCCCGCAGGTTTAACAAAACTTGGGGATGGTTTTTTTATTTCTTTAAATAACCAAACCTTGTTTCAGAACAGATTAATTACATCAGATTATCAATATCTAAATAATGCACCGGTTGATTATGAAGGGTCAGTTACTGTTCCAATTTTACCAAGTATTTATGCAGCATATAATACCGGAAAGTTCTCATTTTCTTTTGGCATGAATGTTATTGGCGGTGGGGGTACAGCTGAATTCAATGAAGGATTACCCATGTTTGAGATGTCTATCGCAGATTTGTATCCTGCATTCATGAATCAAGGAGTTACCGATTATTCTTTAAATGCCCACTTAGAAGGAAATTCGATTTTTTGGGGATACCAATTAGGTGTTTCATATGCAGTGAACGACATGTTTTCTGTCTATCTAGGCGGTAGATATGTAACTGCAAAGAATACCTACAATGGATATTTAAAAGATATTACAGTAGACCATGAAACATATGGTACTATTCCTGCCAGTGATTTTTTAAGTGGTATTAGCAATGACTTAGAAAATACCTCAACTGATATTAATGATGCTATAGATGGTGGACTTTTAACTGCTGATGGAGAATTTTCAGATCCAGAAGGAATAGCAGCCCTTACAAATTTAGGTTTGTACCAAGACGGAATGACAAATGAACAAGCTGCTCAAGCGTTTGGAACTGCTGCTATAGGAATGGATCAAAAAGCAACAATTCTGGAAGATCAGACTGCTGATGTTGAGCAAAAAGGGTCAGGGATAACTCCAATAATAGGTTTAAATATCAATAAAGAAAAGTTTAATATAGGTCTTAAATATGAATTTAAGACTAAATTAGAATTAGAAAATAGTGTTCCTGAAGGTAAAGGATTTTTAATTGGTTATGATGGATTAGATCCTGTTTATAAATTCCCTGACAAACAAAAGAATAGAAAAGATATGCCCGCATTATTAACTTTAGGAATGGATTACAAAGTTACAGAAAAATTCAAAGCTTCTTTGGGCATGCACTATTATTTTGATAAAGCTGCAGACTATGGTTTCAAAGATGCCTTAGGAAATAAAATTGATAACAGTGATGTTTTTGAAAAAAACTATTGGGAACTTGCGGTTGGCCTAGAATATAACATTAATGAAAAACTATTAATTAGCGGTGGATATTTAAGAGCTCAATCAGGAATGAAAGAAGATTATCAAACTGATTTAGATTATAAAATTTCTTCAAATAGTTTCGGTATTGGAGGAGCTTACTCCATTTCATCTATGATTGATATTAATATTGCAACAGCATATACAATTTATGTTGAAGATGATAAAACATTTGATCATAATATAGCAGGCAATACCTCAAATACAGAAACGGTCACAGAAACATACAATAGAGATAACTTATTCTTCGCTATAGGACTCGATATTAAATTTGGAAAATAATAAACGAACCAAGCATTCTATAAAAAAAGAAAGCCGGTCCCTAATTTTGAGGACCGGCTTTTTGATTAATCGTATTAAATTGTACTAGGTAAAAATTACTTGCGAACCTTCGCCACCAGCCATTGCATAAAAATCACCAATGGTTATTATATCAATCACATGCTCGCTCAAATCTTCTTTTTTTAGTTTAAACATATCTACTGCAAGTTTACAGGCATATATTTCTCCTCCTCCTGCTGTAATCATATCCAAAAATTCATCTACCGGAGGAATATCTAACTGATCCATTTGCTTTCGCATCATTGCAGAAACACCCGCTTCAACACCTGGCAGAGTTCCTAATAACGTAGGAAAAGGCAATCCTCCAGGCATCCGCATTCCCGGATTACCAACAGTTGCAGTATGAAGCTTATTCATTTGCTTTTTCGTAATCGCATCAAGCCCGAAGAAAGTAAAGAAAACCTTTGCTTCCATACCTTCCATCACGGCTCCGTTGGCCATGACCAATGCAGCATAAACATCCTCGAGGGATGCTTTTGCACAAATAATGGCAACTTTTTTAACCTGTGTATCTTTTTTTTCAGTCATAATTTCTAATTTTTAGTAATTACACACAACTTGTCGGTTTCTTAATCCCTGCAATTTTTGAAGAAATTTTCAAGGGACCGCCAGGAAAAAGTTCATAAAAACCTTTAATATCTACAATTCCTGACTTTCCTACT
>JBNJFS010000085.1:0-8928 GCA_051747085.1 Bacteroidota bacterium | reverse complement strand
GGTGTAACAGCATATGAACTAATCTCATTCCAGATTGGGTCGCACCCATTATTGACCAGTGCACCCACAAAAACAATGCTGATTAAAGCCGCTGAAATGATAATTGCAAAGATGGGCAGAAAATAAATTATAATGGATTCGATGAAATTGTGCGTAGCCTTTGCAACTGATGATGGGGAAGTGTTTATGAAAAGGCATTTTGGCGATGCCATGTTTTATGCTGTTTATGAAATATCTGAAAATGAGTCATTATTTATCAAACGACTGGAAAATACAACCAGCGAAGAAGAGGATATTCAACATGCCGATGTGCAAAAGGCCAAAGGAATTTCCTCATTACTAAAAGGAGAAGATATTCAAGTTGTTGTGTCGCAGGTTTTTGGACCAAACATCAATAGGATAAGAAAAAAGTTTGTGCCATTAATCGTTAAAGAGCCTGGTATTGAACAAGCAATAAACACGATACAACAAAACATCTCTGTTATCCTCAAAGAATGGGAAAGAGGAACTGAGCGAAAACATGTTATGCTATACTAGTTTAGTTTAAAAAAAAGAACATACAACGTGATGCCTAAAACAAAACCTTTTGATACTTATACAGATGATTATGAAAAATGGTTTGTTGATAACCCGTTTCTTTTTGCCTCAGAACTGGAAGCCATTAAAAAAGTAATTCCGGAAAATAAGCAGGGAATAGAGATTGGCTTAGGAAGCGGGCTTTTTGCAAGTAAACTGGGAATTTATGAAGGAATTGAACCTTCGGAGCCCATGCGTAAAAAAGCCATATCACGCAATATTAAGGTGGTTGATTCTGTTGCAGAAAATCTGCCCTATCCTGACCAAAGCAAAGATTTTGCTTTAATGGTTACGGTTATTTGTTTTGTTGATAGTGTAACAGAAACTTTTAAAGAAGCTTACCGGGTGCTTAAAGACGAAGGATCTTTAATTGTTGCATTTATCGATAAAGACAGCCCGATGGGAAAGGCGTATGAAAAGAATAAACATAAAAGTAATTTTTATAAAGAGGCTACTTTTTTTAGTACTTCACAGGTTAGTGAGTTGTTGAAACAGCAGAATTTTACGATTGAAAAAATTTATCAAACCATTTATGGCGATGTGAGCAAAATTACATCGCCACAAAAACCGCTGGAAGGGTACGGACAGGGGAGTTTTGTTGTCATTAAAGCACAAAAAAACAGGAATTGGAAATGAAGCCTGAACATATAGCAATTACGGTTACCGGTTCTGATGAAATCATTAATTTTTATCAGCGCATACTGGGAATGGAGGAAGTACGTAATTTTGTATTAGATAAATCATTAAGCGCAAAGATTTTTGGTGTAAAGGAAAATTTACCGGTTTATTTAATGCAAAAAGATGACCTGGTTTTAGAGATTTTTATTTATAAGCAAAATCAACAGCCTGTAAATCACCTGTGTATTTCGGTAGAAAACAGAGAGAAGCTGACAAAAGAGTTACAAGAAAAAGGCTATGAAACAATTATCATCGAAAGAAAGCAACCTGACTTAGTATTTATAAAAGATAAATCAGGAAACATTTTTGAAATAAAACAACGATAGTTATGAATTTACGATTTGCCTTTGCCTTAAATACAAAGAATCAATTTGAAAAAGATTTTTTTGGAAATGCTGATAAGTTTATGATTTATGAACTGGTTTCCGGGAAATTGGAAAAAGTATTTGAAATAGAAAATGAATTTAAGGATGAAACAACTGATAGTACGGGTATTAATGAACAGAAAGCAGAAAATATCACAAAAAAACTTATAGCCGAAGATATTAAGGTGATTGTCTCGAAGCAGTTTGGTGAAAATATTAAATTGGTGAACGAATATTTTATCCCGATTAAGATATTTTCTGATCTGCCTGATGATGCCATTCAGGCAATAAACAGCCATGTTCACTGGGTCGAGGATGAGTTAAGTAACTTTAGTTCGGAGTACAAATTATTTATCATAAAATCCGGAATTCTAAAAATATCGATAGATAAAAATTAAACCCACATTAGCTATGCAAATTTCAGTATTAACAGAAAATGCTGCTTCCGGCAAGTTTTTAGCCGAACACGGGCTGTCTTATTTCATCGAACAGGATAATACTCAGATTTTATTTGATACCGGCCATTCTGATGTTTTTTTGCAAAATGCCGAACGATTTAAAATCGATGTTGACAGCATAAAAACAGTGGTCCTTAGTCATGGACACTGGGACCATGCCAACGGTCTGAAGTTTTTGAAAGATAAAACGTTAATTTGCCATCCTGAAGTTTTTCATCCGCGATTTAGAAAAGGAGGAACCGAAAATATTGGTATCGGTTTATCCATAGATGAGCTGCAAAAACGTTTTGAAATTATCTCTTCACGGAAACCATATCCCATATCTCATGACATCATTTTTTTAGGCGAAGTCCCGCGAAAGAATGCATTTGAAGCACAAACAACACCTTTTGAATACAAAAAAGGAGATGAGGATTTTGTGATTGATGATTCAGGATTAGTAATTAAAATAAACCAGGGAACAGAGTTAGTTCTGATTTCGGGTTGTGCTCATTCGGGCATTTGTAATATGATAGAGTATGCAAAAAAAATTACCGGAATTCATAAATTCAGGGCTGTTATTGGCGGTTTTCATTTAAAACATTCTAATAAACAAACACAACAAACCATCGACTATTTAAAAAATCAGGATATTCAGGAAATATTCCCGTCGCATTGTACAGAGTTACCGGCATTATGTGCTTTTTATAATGCTTTTCAGATTGATCACTTAAAATCGGGAATGAGATTAAAATTTTAAATAAAATATGAAAACCTATCTAGAATGTATCCCTTGTTTTATGCAACAAGCCTACCGGGCCGCAAAATTTGCCACCCACGATGAAGAAAAAATAAAACAGGTGCTGGATTCCACCGGGGAGATGATAAAATCTATCTCGTTAAATGCCACCCCTCCTGAAACCGGAAACTATATTTATAAAAATATCAGGGATATAACGCTTAATAACGACCCTTATAAGGATATAAAAAAAGCAAATATTAATGAGGCGTTAAAACTTTATCCTGAATTAAAAAAGCGCATTCAGCATGCTGACGACCCATTATTAACGGCTATACGCATAGCTGTTGCCGGCAATGTAATGGACCTTGGGGTAAATAAATCATATAACATTATTGATGATTTACAAAAAATTTTAAAACAGGATTTTGCTGCTTTTGATTATGAAGCATTTAAAGAGCATTTACAAAAGGCAAAATCGGTATTGTATGTTGGTGATAATGCAGGTGAGTCGGTATTCGACCGGCTATTGATTGAAACGATGGGTAAGCCTGCAGCGTTTGTAGTTCGCGAAGTTCCGGTGATTAACGACTGTGTAAAAGAAGATGCTGTTGCATCCGGGTTAGACAGGGTTTCGGAGATTATATCATCAGGAAGTACGGCTCCCGCTACCATTCTGAGTTTATGTAATTCGTCTTTTATCGAAAAATTTGAACAGGCTGATTTGGTTATTAGCAAAGGGCAGGGAAATTACGAAGGATTGTCTGAAGTATCACGTCCCGTATTTTTCTTGTTAAAAGCAAAATGTAAGGTCATAGCCAGGGATTTGGGTGTAAGTGAAAACGATATTGTGCTTAAAGGAATTAATATGGATTCGTAAATGCCTTAAATTATTTTTTTATGAAAGCAAAAATTAATTTTATCATCGATGCGATTATGTTTCTGCTAATGGGGCTTTTGGCAGGTATAGGATTGCTTATAAGGTATGTATTGGTATCCGGCGAAGAACGCTGGATAAAATATGGGCGTAATGTAGATATTCGTTTTTGGGGATTAGACCGGCATGAGTGGGGAGAGATTCATTTATATGTTGCCATCGTATTGGTTGTATTTTTGGTGTTACACATCGTGTTACACTGGAATATGATTGTTTGTTTATATAAACGGATAATTGGTAATCGAAAAGCAAGGATTTTGTGTGGCTTGACATTTATGGTAGTTACACTATTGTTCGTTTTATTCCCGTATTTTATTCGTGTAGAGACCAGAGAGCTGGCTTCAGGAAGAGAGCGGTTCAATAATGTGTCGGTAAACGAGAATGGTTCATCAACAGGCGAATCCACGCAAAAAATAAAGCCTGAAAAGGAAAAAGTCGAACTGGTTGCTGATGTTCAGGAAAAAGAAAAAGAGCTACATCATCATATGGAGCCCTCCATTGAAGTGAAAGGATTGATGACATTGTCTGAAGTTAGTCGTAAATATGATGTTCCCAGTGATTATATGAAACAAAAGTTGAATATTCCATTATCAACATCCAACTCATCGAGACTGGGTCATTTGCGTAAGCAATATGGATTTAAAATGAGCGAATTAGAACGAATCATTGCGAATTATAAAAAATAGAACCATGAAAAAAACTACAAAAATTGGAATTATTATTTGCCACAGGTATCATACATGTGCCGGAGGTAAATGTTTCCGAGCGATGAAAAATCGTGAAGGTGCGTTTAGTATTTATCCTAAAGGCGAAGAATTAGAGCTGGTAGGTTACACTACCTGCGATGGTTGCCCCGGAGGAAACATTGAACATGCACCAGCTGAAATGATAAAAAACGGGGCCGAGGTAATTCATTTGGCTACAGGGCTTATTGTAGGATATCCGCCTTGTCCGCGGATAGAGCATTTTAAAAAGTTTATTGAGAATAATTATAAGGTAAAAGTTGTTTACGGCACACACCCTATTCCCCAGAAATATTTAGATAACCACTCGGTTATTGGAACCTGGGATTCGCCCATGTGGAAAAAGATTATCGAACCGGTAATGGCGGATGAAAAATTGAGAATCGCGTATAATTAAAAAAGGAGCCTGAAACAGCTCCTTTTCGTAGTTTATTTTGTGAATAAAATAATTATTCCACGGTAACAGATTTTGCCAGGTTTCGGGGTTGATCTACATTGCAACTTCTTAATACAGCAATATGATATGATAGCAGTTGTAATGGGATAACCGTAAGTAAAGCCGAAAGTTCTTCACGTACATCAGGAATTTCCAACACATGGTCGGCCATGGCTTCAATTATTTTATCTCCCTCACTTACAATAGCTATTACAATTCCTTTTCGTGCTTTTACTTCCTGAATATTGGTTACAATCTTTTCGTATGATTTGTCTTTTGTAGCTAAAACCACTACCGGCATTTTTTCATCGATTAATGCAATGGGTCCGTGTTTCATTTCCGCTGCAGGATATCCTTCGGCATGGATATAGGAGATTTCTTTTAGTTTTAAAGCTCCTTCAAGAGCAACGGGGTATAAATATCCACGGCCCAGATAAAGGAAGTTCGTTACATCTTTATATAACTCACTTACTTTAAACACATCATCGTTATGGGTTAGTATTTTTTCAATTTTTGCCGGAATATCATTTAGCTCGCTAATTAAGACATTGTAATCTTTGTCGCTAATATGTTTTCTTTCACGACCCAGCATCATAGCTATCATAGCCAGTACCGTAACTTGCGCTGTAAATGCTTTGGTTGATGCCACACCAATTTCCGGGCCGGCATGGGTGTATACTCCTGCATCTGTTTCTCGAGGGATACTCGAACCTACCACATTGCAGATACCTAAAACAGTGGCACCTTCCTCTTTTGCCATTTTTATGGCGGCAAGCGTATCTGCTGTTTCGCCACTTTGGCTAATAGCAATAACAATATCTTCGTCGGTGATAATAGGATTTCTGTATCTGAATTCTGAGGCGTATTCGACTTCAACCGGAATTCTGGCTAAATCTTCAATTAAATATTCGCCAACCAAGCCTGCATGCCACGATGTTCCACAACCGATAATAATAATTCTTTTGGCTCCGATTAGTTTTGGCATTACATGGTATAAGCCACCTAAATGGATTTCGTTTTTGTCAAGAGATATTCTCCCTCTAAAAGTGTCTAAGATTGATCGGGGTTGTTCAAAAATCTCTTTGAGCATAAAATGGTCAAAACCATTTTTCTCAATGGCACCAATATCCAGGTCAATCTTCTGAACGATTGGTGTTTGTTTATCATTTTTTATGGTTTTTAAGGTAAGACCCTCTCGTCCAAGAATTGCAACATCATCATCATTTAAATAAATGACACTTTTAGTATGCTCAACAATTGGTGTAGCATCGGAGGCAATAAAATATTCTCCTTCACCAACACCAATTACTAAGGGACTTCCTTTTCGGGCTGCAATAAGTTTATCGGGCTCATCATTACAAATAATGGCTAACCCATAAGCTCCTACAACCTTTGATAAAGCAAGTCGGACTGCTATTTCGGCATTAACCTGACCTTTTAAATATATATATTCGATTAGGTTGGCTAAAACTTCCGTGTCAGTCTCAGTTTTGAAAGTGTATCCCCGGTCAATTAATTTTTCCTTTAATCTGCCATAATTTTCGATGATCCCGTTGTGAATAAGGATAAAATGCCCATTCATGGAAATATGTGGATGTGCATTGATATCATTAGGTTCACCGTGCGTTGCCCATCGGGTATGTCCTATCCCGATATTTCCTGAAATATCATCTTTTAGTACGTGCTTTTCAAGATCGGCAACTTTCCCTTGTTTCTTGTAGATTTTAACTTTTTTATTTAACAAGGCAATTCCCGCAGAATCGTACCCACGATATTCAAGCCTTTTTAACCCGTTGATTAATATGGGATAAGCTTGTTTTTCTCCAATATAACCTACTATTCCGCACATAAAATAATCTTAATGTTTTGTATACGTAACTTTTAGTTTGATATTATTCTTTAAAAGAATTCGATGAGGGTAAGAGGTGTTGTTTACTATCCTAACATCAATACTGGAGTCACTGATCTCTCCATTAACGAGATTTCTAAAATGTTGAGAGATATCAAAAGTATAACTGTTCAGTTTGTCATCTAAGGTTCCTTTAAAAAAACTGCCATTAAAATCTTCCAAATATTGAATATTATCATATTCATCGGTATAGGTAAAAAATAATTTTTGAGGGAGAAAATCTTCATTGTCGTACTCAAAATCTACTATTGGTAAAATAAATTCTGCTTTTAAAATAGAATAATTGAAACCTTCCCATTCGTTTATGTCGTTAAATATAATGGTTGAGTAAGCTCCTCCAAGTCCTTGAATATATATTAAAGAATCTGGATTATCGTTAATTTCGGCCCCTTCATAGTTAAGTTTATATTGTCCAAATTTATATCCATTAAAATAGTAATTGAATTCAAGAGTGTCTGTTTCACCTTCATTATCTTCCTTGTAATAAGCCGTTACTTTTGAAATTCTATTTTCTAAATTAACATTGAATAGTTGACCATCTACATCTCCCGTATTCTCAGGAATTATTGCTATCCCTTTGATCTTCTCCACAAAGGAAACTCTGTCATTATAGAATGAGGTATCTGCATTATCTGTACTTAACCGGTCAAAAAAGGTAGGATCTAATTTAAAAATCAATAATGAGTCCCCGGAGTTTTCATAACTTGTATTTATCTGGGTCGAATTGGGGATCATATTTTCAATTTCGTAATTTGAATAATAACTCTTTGATTCATCAATCGCTGAGTCTAATTCAAAAATGTTGAAGATCGTATTGTTTTCAATACCGCAAATACTATCTACTTTCAGATAAAGCACCAACGAGTCTAATGAAATCAAATTTTCAAAAGGGAATTCAAATTTATCTGGAATAATCTGAGATGCAAACCGCCCATCTGTTCTGCCAAAGTAAGGATTGAAATTTACACCGATATTATAATTTGATCTTAATCCGGAAGAAATACTGTCTCCCTCTCTTACATAACTTGAAAAATTAATAAAAGTGGTAGTATCAGCCTTAATAATGTCATCTTCCGGAATTAGATTTTCGCCTAATGAACTGATTTCTTCTTCACATGAAATAAAAGTTGTAAATGAAATAAATAAAATTAAACCCAAAAGATATCTTAGGGTAGCCTTTTGTAAAAATGTTTTTAATGTAGTCATAAGTTTTTTAAAGAATTTTATCATAAAAATCTGAGTAAGCATCAATATAATCCTCTTCGTTTTGATATTCTAAAAATGGTTTCCCTGAACTTTCTATAAAACTTTTAATCTCAGGATTTATTGCTTCACTTCCAATAATCGCAGCATCAGACATTTCAATAGCAAGCTTACTTAAATTGATATAACTGGGTGTTTTTAATAGTTTAACATCATCTTTTGTAATATTTTCATAAAGTAATTTATCCTTAAGTTCTTTTTTAAGTGGATGAGGAAATTCATCATTATAAACCGAATAAACAACTTTTGAGTTCATAAATAAGGGGTCATCATTATACGCTTTTTTAATATATAATGGGATAAGCCCGGTAAACCATCCATGACAATGAATAATATCAGGGGCCCAACGTAATTTTTTTACGGTTTCTAAAACACCGCGAGCAAAAAAGATACAACGTTCATCATTATCCTCAAAATATGTTCCATTTTCATCTTTTAGGGTAAACTTTCGTTGGAAATAATCTTCGTTATCGATAAAATACACCTGCATTCTTGCAGCTTGAATTGAGGCAACTTTTATAATAAGTGGATGGTCGGTATCGTCAATGATTAAATTCATCCCTGATAACCGGATTACTTCATGTAATTGATTGCGGCGTTCGTTGATACAACCAAATTTAGGCATAAAAGTTCTGATTTCTTTTCCCCGCTCCTGAACACCCTGTGGCAAATATCTTCCTATTTGTGATATTTCTGATTCAGGTAAATATGGTGTAATTTCTTGTGAAATGAATAAAACTTTTGTATTCTCCATCTGGAAATTTAAATTAGTTTAAACCACCGCAAAATTAGTAAAAATTAAATTAACCATCAACAAATTAGTTATTCCTAAATATAAGCGATGA
>JBNJFS010000084.1:0-8994 GCA_051747085.1 Bacteroidota bacterium | reverse complement strand
TTAACCGGTCAAACCGAGTCATTAATTCGTTACTAAACATTTTTCGGTATTAAATAAATGATTATTCAGTACTTGAAGCGCTTCCATTTTATTTACAGTTTCAACAACTAATGAAAGGTTAATACGACTTGCACCAAAAGACAACATCTGAACGGGTATTGAATCAAGACACTCGACGATTTGGCCTAAAACAATATTTTTTTGTGATTTAAAGTCGCCAACGATACAAACAATACTCTGGTCGGGAACCACTTCAACCTCTCCAAGTTTCTTTAAATGATCAATAATCCCGGTTATATGTGTACAATTATCAATGGTCATGGCAACTGATATTTCAGAGGTTGTAAGCATATCAACGGGTGTTTTATACTTTTCGAATATTTCAAAAATCTTTCGCAAAAAACCATAGGCCTGCACCATTCGCCCTGATTTAATTTTAACAATTGTAATCCCGTCTTTGGCAGCTACCGCTGTTAATCGCCTGTCTGAAGGATAATCACTAATCTGTGTGCCAGAAGCAAAAAAATCCATTGAGTTTTTAATTACAATCGGAATATTGCTTTGTTGTGCAGGAGTAATACTGGCAGGGTGTAAAATCTTAGCCCCGAAATAAGCAAGCTCAGCGGCCTCATCATACGACAAATGGCGTATAGGAAATGTTTCTTCAACATAGCGTGGATCATTATTTTGAAACCCGTCAATATCGGTCCATATTTCCACTTTATCGGCATGCATCACTTTGGCAATTATAGTTGCTGTATAATCACTCCCTCCACGACCCAGGTTGCTTAGTTTCTTTTTGTTATCTAAACAAATAAATCCGTTGGTAATATAAATTTTACAACCTTTTCGGCAGGACATCTCCTTTGGCAATCTTTTCTGTATAAATTTATAGTCAGGTTCTCCCGATTTGTCCAACTTCATAAATCTAAAAGCATCCAGGTATCCGGTATCAATACCTAAATCAAGCATATATAAATATATCACCATACAGGATAAAAGCTCACCCTGAGCCATAATCTCTTTTTCCTGTTTTTCCCATTTCTTTTTCCTGAGCACATCTTGAAGAAAACGTATGGAAGCATTCAGTTTTTTTAGTGCCAGATTTTTAAAATTCTGACTTTGAAAAAGACCCGGAATGATTCGTTTATGTCTTTCTTCGATAAGTAAAATCATTTGTTGGGCTACCCCATATTCTCCCTCTTTAAATTGCTTAACAAATTCCGATAAATAATTAGTAACATCCGAGAATGCAGAGAATACGACAATATTATCATCATCTAATTTTCTCAAATAGTTAACCACTTTTCTGATTTGACTTTCGTTGCCAATAGAGGTTCCGCCAAATTTTAATACTTTCATATTTTTTTTATCGCTAAAATAAGACGGTACTGTACCAACTAAAAAAAAGAACTATAAAATATACATATTTCTAACTTATTGTTATATATTTAACAAATTGTTAAATAAAATTTAAATGATTACCATATCACAAGCAGTTGAAGAGATCATCCGTAAGAAACCGTTTATTACGGAAGCTTTACATGATAGAATTATCAACTTTTCGGCATTAGCGAACAATTTAAAACCGGAAGTAGAAGCCAAATTACATAAAAGCGTAAACGAATCGGCTATAATCATGTCGCTAAGGCGATTACAGACAAGCAATCATTTAGTTATTTCACAAAAATTACATAGTATGGCCAAATGGTTCGGTGATATTATTGTCCGTTCGAATTTAGCCGATTATACTTTTCGCAATTCAGACACATTATTAAAAAATCAACAAACCCTATTAAAAAAAATTGCAGGCCGGGATGATTTTTTTTACACCATATCTCAAGGGGTGTACGAAACGACTTTTGTCTTAAGTGATTTATTAAATGATGATATTCCCTTGATCTTTGAAGGTGAAAAATTACTATCCTGCCGATATAATCTTTCATCCATAACCATCAAGCTTCCTGCAGAAAACATTGACCAGCCCGGACTGTATTATTACATCTTTCGAAAACTGGCCTGGGAGGGTATAAATATATTAGAGGTAATTTCAACCACGAATGAAGTAACCATTTTATTAAAAGATAAAGATATTGACCGTGCATTTTCGGCTATAAAAAACATAAAATCAACCGCATAATTTATCAATCAATTTCTTTCATTTTGTAAGCATTCACGAAAAGGATATCTCCTAAATCATCAAAACCTTCAAATAGTTTAAGCCCTTCGTGCTTAATTTGCTCACTTCTAAAGCCTAACATTGTCAATCCTGCTTTCACCGACTTTTCATTAATAATTTCTTTAAGGTTCATTCCCTCATCTATATCAACAAATTCAACATTTCCTAAGGAAATAGGCAATCGCCCGGTCTTTACAAGTTCCAGGAGATTACCAGTAGTTTCATCCCCACTGCTTTTACTCCTTACATTAAATATTTTTACTTTCCCACCTTTCCAATCAGGATGGCCTAAAATAATATAGCTTAACAAAACCATTAGGTTAAGGTTTTCTTCATCCACTCTGCGCACCCATATATGAATTCCTTCTTTTTTATATACATTCCGGTTTGAACCACCCAATATACACACATCATAATTTCCAGAACGCACTAAAGAATAATTCTCTACAATTTGGCCTAAATTTCTAGGATCTTTTTTATCATATTCAAATAATATCATATTATTTTCAAGACCTGAAATTCCGGGTAATTGAATAATTTGGGCAATAGCAGACGTATAGGATGGAGAAACTATGGTATCGACATAAACATGGCTTTTATGCGATTCGGCTCTTTCAATCAATAAATCCAACGCTTGTTTTGCCTCTTCATAAGCAGCGCGACTATAATATCCCTGGATATACTGAATATAGGTACCAAACCCATATTTATGAGATAACCAGGTCAGTAACCTAAATGCATTATCCCTGTCGGAGCTTGACTCTGTAACACAAACAGCTGAAGGATGCCACTGTTCTTTTTTCTTAATATTTTGATTCTTTTGAAGATAGACCTGCAAATTACGGTTTATTTGAAACAAAGCACTTCGAAAAATCGATTCAAGACCCTGCCGGTCTTTATGATAATTACTAATATATATATACAGTATTACCATGAAAATAATGGATAAAACGGCATACAAAGAATCCATTTTAAACATCAGGTAAACCGAGAAAACAAATCCGATAAGTGACAAAATCCAATGCGAACGGAAAGTGGGCCTGTATGAAGGAGAGGAACCAAAATGATTTAAAAAAGAGATCAAACATAATGAACCATAAGTAACCATAAAAAACATGGAAATAATACGTGCTACCGCATTAACATCCCCCAGGGCAACAAATACAAAAGCAATTAAAACAGTAATTACCGAAGCATTGAAAGGCTCATTCGTGTTTCCTTTCCCTTTAGCCATGATACGATTAAAACGTTGAAAAGGAAACGTCCTGTCTAACCCTAAAGCCTGCAAAGTACGCGGAGCAACCATAACAGAACCCAATGCAGAGGAAATGGTTGAAGCTGCTAATCCCAAAGGAATAACTATTTTCCCCCAGGTAGCCACATCGGCCATAATTAATTGATTATTTATTAAATCATCAGGGGATGCTGTTTTTACTAACTTTAAAATAATAAAAAGATATACAATAATGCCGGTAACTGTAGCAGCGACTGTCCCTAAAGGAATGGACTTCCCCGGATTTTTTAAGTCTCCTGACAAACCTACACCAGCAGTCATCCCGGTAAAAGCAGGAAAAATAATGGCAAAAACAAGGAAAAATTCATCCATATTTCGCATGGGGGTATTAGAAATTCCGGATTGTGCTGTTTCTGCATAAGGTGTTTTTCCTATAAAAAACAAAAAAAGCGAAAAAAACAAAATAGCCACGACAACATATAAAGCTTTAACACCCAGGTTGGCACCCTTTCTTAAAATAAGAATGGCCAGCAAGCCCATAGCCGGCAAACTAATTACCTGCCGGGGAAGATATAAGTCATGGACATCTCTTGCCCAATTAAAAAAAAATTCGAAAGCTTCGGTAAATGCGATGACATAAAATGCTACACTAATTGCTTGCGACATAAATAAGGCAATACCGATTGTCCCGCCAATATTTAATCCAAACGAACGGGAAATAATAAAATATTCGCCTCCACCCTCTACTCGCTGGTTAGTAGCAATTTCAGAAATAGCAAAAGCCGTTGGAATGGTAACTAAGTGACCAACAATAAGAATTATAAGTACACCCAATGAACCCAGTGTTCCAACTGCAAATCCAAAACGTAAAAACAATATTGCTCCCAAAATAGTTGATATAGCCGTAAAAAATACCGGTGCAGTTCCAAAACCTATCTTTTGATTTTTTTTCATTATTTTTACTATTTATATTATTCCTCAAGTAATTTCTGGATGTTTTTATTTGTACCATACAATACCATAATATCCCCCTCATTTAATAAGGTGTCTGCAGTGGCATGTTCTTTAATTTTATTAACTGTTTTAGAAATGCCAATCATATTTTTTTCCTCCACGGGTTTCATAATGGTTAATACCAAAACATTATAATCTTTATTAAACCCAATTTCTCCAATAGATTTTCCATAGAATTTTTCCGGTACATGAACTTCAAGTATACTATATTCTTTATTTAATTCGAAAGAATTAAAAACCCCCTTGGTGGTTAATTTTTTCCCCCATCTTTCGGCCGTTTCTTCTTCAGGGCAAATAATTTCCGTAATTCCCATAGCTTCTAATATAGTTTCATGTAAGGGAGAAATGGAACGACTGATAATCCGCTTAACATCCATCTTTTTTAACAAAGCAGTTGTCATAATATTTGCCCCTTCATCTTCCCCAATACAAACAACAACTACATCGGTAGTTTTAAGGGGTAAACTTTTTATGGCAAGCTCATCTTTACTATTTAAACATACTGCATGGGTTATGCTTTCCTTTAAAGTTTCAACCTTTTCCATTTGGTTATCTACTCCAATAACTTCGTGGCCCTGTTCAGTTAGTTTTTTGGCTAAAGATGTTCCAAACGTTCCTAATCCGATAACAATATATTTCATAATCATTATTTTTAGTTAATCAACACATCTTCTTTTGGATATCGATAGTTATAGATACTTGTTTTTCTAAATATAGCAATTAACAATGTAAGCATACTTACTCTGCCCACAAACATCGTTAAAATCAGGATAAATTTACCGGGATTGCTCAGGCTGGCGGTTATTCCCCGGCTAAGTCCAACGGTACTATGGGCTGAAACCACTTCGAAAAAGATGCTTAACAACCCTTTATCCGAATCAAAAATATTTATACCAAAAGTAGAAATAAATATAACAAGAATCGAGAGAATCATTATAGCTGATGCCCTGTTAACAGATCCCTGGGAGATTTGCCTTTGTAAAATTTCTATACGTTGCCTGCCTTTTGCAAGAGAAATGAAATTAAACACAGCAATAGCAAAAGTACTTGTTTTAATTCCCCCACCGGTAGATCCGGGTGATGCTCCAATCCACATAAGAAAAAGGATAACCATAACAACCGGGATATTTAACATGGATGTGTCAACGGTATTAAACCCGGCCGTTCGGGTGGTTACAGAACCAAAAAAGGAGGCAACAATTTTTCCGAACAAACTATGTTCTGCTAAGGTATTATCATATTCAAGAATAAAGAACATCACAAAACCGGATAATATCAATACAAAAGTAGTTGCCAACACTATTCGTGTATTTAAATTAATAATCCATGCGGAATGAACATATTTCTTTTGCTGAAATAAATATTTTATAAAGCTGACTGACTTAATTTTTAAGTATTTGAGTAAATTAAAGACAATAGGAAATCCAATGCCTCCAAGAATAATCAGGGCGGCAATAATTAAATGTAAAGAATAATTAAATCTAAACGGAAGTTCATAAAAACTATTCTCTAAAGTACTGAAACCCGCATTACAAAAACCTGAAACGGAATGAAAAAAAGAGAAAAACAGGCGTTCAGAAAAAGAAATAATTTCAACTTTACCAATACTTTGAAAAATGAGTATCGCTCCGATTAATTCAAGAGTAAAGGTAATTAATATTATTCTTTTAAGTGTTTTTAGCACTTCGCCAAGTTTTTCGGTACCTGTAAAATCGGAAAGTAACAATTGCGTTTCGTACGAGGCCCCTCCCTTAAAAAAATAACCAAAATAACTGGCAAATGTCATAATACCTAGTCCCCCGGCCTGTACCAAAAAGATAATAATAAACTGTCCGAAAAGAGTAAAATAACTCCCGGTATCAACGACAATAAGTCCGGTAACGCAAACAGCGCTGGTGGAGGTAAATAAAGCATCAATAACCTCTATACCCTCATGGGTTGCATTGGGTAATAACAATAACAAGCTTCCCAAAATGATTAAACTAAAAAAACTTGTTATAAATAACTGGGCAGGATTAACCGTAAAATGTTTTAAATTAACGGATAAAATAAATAACTCCCGAATAAAAACAATAAATATTGCTAAAAAGGTAAAAACACCCTGATAACGGAAAAGGTAAGGATAATTTTCGAGTATATTTAATGAATTTAAAACCTGAAATAGGAGAAACCCAACTAATACTATATCTATGACAAGTACTTTTATATGGGGTCTGTTTTTCGTGTTAGCATATCGCCCAAGAATAAAAAAAACACCAATTACAATGGTTAGAACATAAAATCGAGAGATTATTTCACTGTCCAGCATAGAGCGTTCAAATCCAAATTCATATATTAAAATAAATAAGGCCAGGGAAGAGATTATTAATGGAATTTTTTTTATCCAACTTAAGTATTTATGCCATTTAGGAGATAGTAAGTTCATCTACATTCACTTAAAACATTACAACGGAACAATTAATCGTATCTTTCTAACATTTCTAAAGGTTTAAATTTAGTGATAAATCCATTAGTTATAAAATTTAAGGACAAAATGTACAAAAAAAAGTCCACTGGTTCCCAGCGGACTTATAATAAATTAAACATGATGAGTTTTTAACCCAAATATTTCTTAAGAAGCTTATTTTTGGATGAATGTCTTAATCTTCGAATGGCTTTTTCTTTTATTTGACGTACCCTTTCGCGAGTAAGGCCCAGCTCAACACCAATTTCTTCAAGCGACAGCTCTTTTCCGCCAATACCATAGTAATACTTAAGTACTAAACGTTCCTTTTCGGGTAAAATGCTCAACGTTCTTTCTACCTCTTTAGCCAATGATTCTTCGAGTAATGTATTGTCTGCATTGGGCGAATCGGCATTCTCCATAACATCCAGCAAACTTCCTTCCTCCCCTTCTGCAAAGGGAGCATCAACGGATAAAGGTTTACCAGAAAGTTGTAAAGTATCTTCTACTTTATCTTTAGGTAAATCAACAAATTTAGCCAACTCCTCAGCCGTTGGTGTTCTGTCAAACTGTTGCTCCAGGGTAGAATAGGCTTTATGTATTTTGTTTAAAGAACCCACTTTATTTAGCGGCAAACGAACAACCCTTGATTGTTCAGCAATAGCTTGCAAAATGGATTGTCGTATCCACCAAACAGCATAAGAGATAAATTTAAATCCTTTGGTTTCATCAAAACGTTCAGCTGCTTTTATTAATCCAAGATTTCCTTCATTAATTAAATCCGGCAGGCTTAAACCCTGAAACTGGTATTGTTTGGCTACAGAGATAACAAACCTTAGGTTTGCCTTGGTTAAACGCTCGAGAGCAGCTCTGTCGCCTTTTTTAATTCTTTGTGCCAGTTCTACTTCCTCTTCGGCGGTAATCATCTCCTCTTTTCCTACATCTTGTAAATATTTTTCAAGAGAAGAACTATCACGATTGGTGATAGATTTTGTAATTTTTAATTGTCTCATCTCAGCCTCTCCTTTTCAAACTTTAATAATTCGGCAAAAAATATGGGATTGTTTGCAACGATAAAAACTTCAAATTAATATTGTATGGTAAAACCTACCCGTATTAACCCCAAAAATTGTATTTAATAAAAAAAGTGCAAAGAAGCAACTTTTTTTATTATTATAAAAATCTTTTCAGATAAATATGTTGATATTTAACGTTAATTATTGGTAAAATGTTTTAAAAATTCCTGATATTTTTCTTTATTCAGCTGAAACGTTGGTGGATTACCTGTTTTATTAATCAACCCCATGCTTCTAAGTTCGAGAATATGCTCAGGGCCGGTAACATTGGACAACCTCATTTTTTGAATAATATGCCCTAACGAACAGGTTTCTTCTTCCTGAAGAATTTTTAGAATTCCCATTTTTACAGAATCATTATAAATCTCTTTAAACTTGTTTGTGTTTTTAACAATGTCTTTATCGTCAACCATTATTGATTATTTATTAGTTTATATATCAATTTTTATACTATACTGATTACCAGCTTTAAATTACTCTCTTTTGAATATACTTAGAACCCAGTACACTTAATGCTCCCATATATTTTAATTTAAACGGAATTAAATCACCCACTTTATATTTTGGTTTTTCCGAACCAAAGTCCACAACAATCATATCCGAGCTGGCTCCGGTAATTTCCACACTATCATCCATAGGTATCATATTCTCCGGATCAATATCCAGTAACCCGATATCAAGAATCGCTCGGTAAGAAGTTTTACCATAATCTTCCTCATCAAAAGATTTAACTTCTCCGGCAACATTTGTGCCAATTTCTCCGGTAGGAACTACCGGCTTTTCTGTTAACTCTATAATCTCTGTATTTAATTTTAAGATATCGTGCTTCATTTCAGGGATATCTTCTTCAGTAAAAAGATTATTACCCATAAACAAGGTTTCTCCAATTCTGAAATGGGTAATTCCTTCCGGAATTATATTTTTAAAAACCAGCTCCAGAGTAACAGAAGATCCTCCTGAAACATACGGGATATTTCGCTTAAATTTAGCTTCAACCAATTGTTCGTATAAACATAGCTGAACTAACTTATCCTGACTGGGCATTACG
>JBNJFS010000083.1:0-9141 GCA_051747085.1 Bacteroidota bacterium | reverse complement strand
AAATCACGCGATTTTATCAGCTCATCCAGCAATATTGCCGATAAAGATTCTAAAGATCTGCTTAAAGAAGCTTACCGGGTTATTGTAAACGAATTTCAGCATATCCGGATTGAAAAAGAAGTCCATTATCATTATCTAAAAACTATCATTGAACATATTAAAATTGCCTTATTAAGTTTTAATGATAAAGGTGAAATCCAATTTGTTAACCATTCTGCAAAACAGCTTTTAAATACCAAAGCGCTTAACCATATAAAATATATACAGAATATTGACAACAGCCTCTACCAGTTAATTCTAAATATTCAATCGGGAAACAGTGAGTTGATAAAAATAAAAGTCGGACAGGAACTCATGCATTTATCGGTATATGCTACAGAAATAAAATTGTTAAAAAAGCGGGTGAAAGTAGTATCCCTTCAGAATATTAAAGAAGAACTTGAGTTTCATGAGCTCGAATCGTGGCAAAAATTAATCAGAGTACTTACCCATGAAATAATGAACTCTGTCACCCCTATTTCATCACTCAGTACAGCTATTAATGAGTTTTTTGATGAAGTCAGAAATCAACAAAAGGGTATGGCCACAATAACAAATGAGGATTTGGACGATATGTTATCCAGTCTTAAAACCATTGAAAACAGAAGCAAAGGTCTGCTTAAGTTTGTTTCAACCTACAAACAATTAACCCGGATTCCAAAACCTGATTTTAAAGAGGTTAATTTAATTGAATTGGTAAACCACTGCTACACATTACTAAAACAAAGCATTATTGAAAACAATATTAAAATTAATATGGATTATTCCGATCAAAGCCAAATCATAGCATCAGTAGATTACGATCAGGTTGAACAAGTAATAATAAACCTTTTAATCAATGCCATTGAGGCAGTTAAAGATCAGCAACAGCCGGAAATAAATCTTAAAATCATTTCTAACAAAACAAATCACCATCAAATTATCATTAGCGATAATGGAAAAGGTATTGACACTGAAGAGCTGGATAAAATATTTATCCCTTTTTATACCACCAAAAAAGAAGGTTCGGGAATAGGTTTAAGCTTATCGCGTCAAATCATGCGAATGCATAAAGGTTCAATAACCGTAAATTCAGAACCTGAAAAAGGAAGTAAATTTATTTTAAAGTTTTAATCTAGTCGTTCCTCATCATGCCTTATAAAAGTAATAAGGATGAGGGATTATTTGATGAACAAAAAAAGCGGGAATTTCTCCCGCTTATAAGATTAACAAATCTTTACTTAGCTTATGAAATTTTAATTTGTTTCTTTGGCTTTTCTTTTGCTTCATCGCGTTTTGGAATAACAACATTCAAAATTCCATCCTTATGCGCAGCCTTAATCTTGTCCTGGTCTATACTTTCAGGTAAGCTAAAAGAACGTTTAAAGGATGAGTAGCTAAATTCTCTTCGAACATATTGCTCTCCTTCATCTTCGTTCTTCGCTTCTTTTTCTGATGAAATCGTTAATACATTATTATCTAAGTCAATTTTAAAATCATTTTTTGACAAACCAGGAGCAGCTACTTCAATCTTAAATTCATCCTTATTTTCCAAAACATTTACTTCCGGTATGGTTTTGTTAACCGATGAATCGAAAAAGTCAGACAAAAAATCTTTGCCAAAAACATCATCTGAAAAGCCAGGCAAAAACCTTGAATTTCTTAACATAGGTATCATAGCTTAACCCTCCTTTTTTTTAGTTAGACATTTAATTGTTTTCATCTACAACAAATCAAAACACATACCAAATATAAAAAAAGAATATAATGCGCCGTTTTGTCATATAATAAACAAAAACTAAAGCCAATGTGTCATACAGCTGCCTTAAAACACACGAACAATCGTCAAAATAAATTCTATAAAATTATTTTACTTATAATTACTTCTTATTAATTTTACATTCCATCTAATTAAAATAAAATCAATGAAAATATATCTCGATTATAACGCCACTACACCTATTGACAAAGAAGTAGCACAGGCCATGCAACCTTATCTGGCCGAATATTTTGGGAATCCATCCAGCTTACATAGCTATGGAATAGAAACAAAAAAGGCCATTGAACATGCCAGGAAACAGGTGGCCAACTTAATTCGTTGCAAACCACACGAAATTATTTTTACCAGTGGAGGTTCGGAATCAAACAACTATGCCATCAAGGGAATTGCTTATGCATACGAAAACCGTGGAAATCATATTATCACTTCAACCATTGAGCATCCTGCTGTTTTCGAAGTTTGTAAATACCTTGAAAAAAAAGGATTTAACATTTCGTATATCCCGGTAGATGAGTATGGAACCATCGATATAAAAAAGCTGGAAAAAGAAATTACCAAACAAACCACCTTAATAACCATAATGCATGCCAACAATGAAATTGGAACCATTCAGCCTATTTCTGAAATAGCTAAGATTGCAAAAAAACACGGCATCTATTTTCATACGGATGCAGCACAATCTACCGGAAAATATCCGGTAGATGTAGTAGAATTAGGTGTAGATTTACTTTCCATAGCGGGACATAAACTTTATGCCCCAAAAGGTATTGGCGCTTTATATATTAAAGAAGGTGTACAGTTGGAAAAACTAATCCATGGGGCCGATCATGAACTTAACAAAAGAGCCGGTACTGAAAATGTACTTGAAATTGTGGGACTCGGTAAAGCATGTGAAATAGCCCAAAGGTACATGTACCGAAACATTACCCACATGCAATCTATACGCAACCTGTTATATCAGAACCTCAAGAAAGAACTACCAGATTTAAAATTAAACGGCCATCCTGAAAACAGGTTATCCAATACGCTCAATATAAGTTTCCCTGGCATAGAAGCCAATATTTTACTTAATGAGATTGAATCATTAGGTATCGCTGCATCAGCCGGTGCTGCGTGCCATACAGATAATATTGATATTTCACCCGTTTTAACAGCCATTAAGCTAAACACTGATTATGCAATGGGAACCATCCGGTTTTCTGTAGGTAAAAATACAACCGAAGATGAAATTAACAGGGCTTCCAAAATAATTATTGAAACCGTAAAAAAATTACATTCGTCGGAAAAGAGGGAAATCACCCACGAAATTTCATCCATATCAGATATTAAACTAACCAGTTTTACACAGGGTTTAGGTTGTGCCTGTAAATTAAGGCCCCAGGAATTGGAAAAAATTTTAAAAGAAATACCTGTATCAAAAGATGTCAACATCTTAATTGACACCAAAAATTCAGATGATGCTGCAGTATACAAAATAAATCATGAGACAGCCCTGGTTCAAACCTTAGATTTCTTCACTCCCATTGTTAACAATCCTTACGATTTTGGAGCCATTGCCGCTGCCAATGCACTAAGTGACATTTATGCCATGGGGGCAAAACCCATTTTTGCTCTAAACATTGTTGGTTTCCCCTCAAACAGGTTGCCTATGGAAGTGTTGCAACAAATCTTAAAAGGAGCACATGACAAAGCGAATGAAGCAGGAATAAGCATCATTGGCGGTCATACCATCGACGATCCGGAACCAAAATATGGAATGGTGGTTAGCGGAATTGTTCATCCCGATAAGATATTAAGCAATGCGAACGCCAAAGAAGGAGATGCCATTATATTAACCAAGCCCATTGGCCTGGGCATTATAACTACAGCGTTAAAACGCGGACTGGCAGATAAATCCGTTGAAGATTATGCTGTTAACATTATGAAAACATTAAATAAAACCGCTGCAGAAATTATTTCATCATTCAATATTAATGCCTGCACCGATGTAACCGGTTTCGGACTTTTGGGTCATTTAAGCGAAATTACTCAAGCGAGTAAAATTGACGCTGAAATTTTTTCAAACAAAGTACCAATAATTCAAGAAACCTGGGATTTTGCTACCAGCAATATCATCCCGGGCGGATCAAAAAACAATCTTACCTATTTTTCTAAACACATCGAATGGGAGGAGCAAATCTCCGAAATCGAAAAAATCATTTTATCTGATGCACAAACATCAGGAGGATTATTATTCTCTGTTTCGCAAAATGACAAAGAGCAGGTATTAAATAAATTAATAGAGGCTGGCATTAAAGAAGCCTCTCATATTGGTAATTTTACTCAGAAAGGAAAAGGAAATATTATCGTTCAAAAATTTTAAAAACAAAATCAATCTTTATGCGTTTAATTTTAATAATGATAAAGATTGTAAATTATGAAAAAAATACTTTTAATAGTTGGTTTTATTTTGTTTATATCAACCCAACTTTTAGCACGCGAAAAAATTCCTGAGCTAAACCGGCAAATTGTTGAATATGTAAAAACAGTGATAGGGGAAAAAGTTGACCGGGGTGAATGTTGGGATTTGGCTAACCAGGCATTACAAAAAGTTGATGCTGACTGGGACAGATCATTTGTTTACGGAAATCCCATTGACCCTGAAAGAGATGAGATTTTTCCGGGAGATATCATCCAGTTTGAAAATGTAGTAATAAAATACAAAAAGGAAAACGCATATTATACTGAAACAATGGAGCAACACACCGCTATTGTATATAACGTTAAGAAAAAAGGAGTCTACGAAATTGCGCATCAAAACACACAATTTTCGGGCAGGAAAGTAGGTATCAGTACAATGGATATAAACACCGTGGTTGATGGTAAAATGTATTTTTACCGGCCCACAAAAAAACTAAACGCACATGAATAACCGATGGAATCTGAACAATAAAAAAGCACTAATTACCGGAGGCACCAAAGGCATAGGAGCATCCATCGCAAAAGAATTCATCGAACTTGGTGCACAAGTTACTGTTGTAGCGCGTAATGAAAATGATTTTAAACAATTAGAAAAAGAAATTACGCCTAAAGGTAAAATCAGTTTTATACAAGCGGATATTAGCCAGTTAAATGAGATTGAAAAAATTATTAGAATCATTAAAGAGCAGTGGGGAAAGCTGGATATCCTGGTGAATAATGCAGGAATGAATATCCGCAAAAAGACCATTGAATATTCGTACGATGAATATGAAAAAATCATTCATACCAACCTCAGGTCTGCATTCGAACTTAGTCGAAAAACATACCCGCTGCTAAAAACATCAAAACAAGGCAATGTAATTAATATTTCATCTGTTGCAGGGCTTACACACCTGCGAACAGGTGCTATTTACGGCATGACAAAAGCTGCAATGACCCAGTTAACCAAAAACCTGGCGGGTGAATGGGCTGCCGACGGCATACGAGTTAATGCTGTGGCTCCCTGGTATATTAAAACGCCACTCGCCGAAACTGTTTTAAAAAATAAAGATTACTACCATGAAGTAATCAGCCGGACTCCTTTACAAAAAATTGGAGAACCCGAAGATGTTGCTGCTACTGTGGCCTTTTTATGCATGCCTGCTGCTGCTTATATCACCGGGCAATGTATTAGTGTTGACGGAGGATTTATGATTTACGGATTTTAATTTCCCGGGGTTAAATCTTCATTTATCAAGTAAATATTAATTGTTTAACTCACAGGAAACGTTAAACCTTTTCTGTGACTGTGGGTCTTTTTTATGTATTGAATTATTTTAACTATTTTTGGTTGTATAATTTGATGATATCCATTTTTTATGAAGCATAAGACTCAAAAAAAAGACTCCAAACCGGAATTAATTCCCTCCTCGCCCAGTCGCAGAGAATTTCTTAAATTATGCACCTTCTTAGGCGGAGGTGTTTTACTTTCAGGAGGTTTATTAAGTTGCCTTGAGGGGAATAAAGAAATTCCTGTTGAGGTAATTGAACAAAAAGGGGATATTACCATTGTCCGGGCTGGTTGCCCTGCACATAATTGCGGAGGGCGATGCGTTCTAAAGCTTCACATAAAAAACAATAAAATTGTAAGAATTGAAACCGATGACCGGGAAAATGATACCCTTGCAGACCCACAGCTCAGGGCATGCATCAGGGGCCGCTCTTACCGGCGGCGTCAATATCATCCCGATCGGTTAAAATATCCCATGAAAAGAATTGGAGAAAGAGGCGAAGGAAAATTCGAACCGGTTTCGTGGGATGAAGCGCTGGATATATTAGCCAACCAAATTAAACGAGTAAGAGACAAATACGGTAATTCATCTATCCTGGTTCCATATGGTACAGGCAGCTACAATCAATTAAATGGCCGCCAAACTGCTGCCAGGCTAATGAACTTAATCGGTGGTTCACTGGGCTTTTATAATAGTTACAGCTGGGCATGCATTTCAAAAGCAACCCCTTATGTTTATGGTACTTCAGTAACCGGCAATCAGCGTCAGGACTGGGTAAACAGCAAATATATTATTATGTGGGGATGGAATCCTGCCGAGATGCGCGATGGTACCAACAGTGACTTTTTTATTAAGAAGGCCCGCGAAAACGGAGCAAAAGTAATTTGCATTGATCCTCGCATGAGTATGAGTGCAGTAGCTTTAGCCGATGAATGGATTCCTATTCGTCCGGGTACCGATGTATCTATGATGAGCGCGATGGCGTATACAATCATAACGAATAATTTGCATGACAAAGATTTTATTAAACGTTGTTGCATAGGCTTTGACCGTTCGCAGATGCCGGATGGATGTGAAAGTGAAGAAAGTTATTCTGATTATATTTTGGGTACCGTTGACGGTATTCCCAAGACCCCTGAATGGGCAGAAAAAATATGCGGTGTGCCTGCCCAAACGATTCAACGAATTGCTACAGCATATGCTACGCAAAAACCATCTGTTCTTTACCAGGGATATGGAATGCAACGTAGAGCATACGGCGAACAGGTTGTCATTGCCGGTTGTGCCCTCCCTGCTATCACCGGAAATGTAGGCATATCCGGAGGATGGGCCGGAGGAATAGCCCTGCAGGCAAATGACGGAGGTCCTTTTTGGAATGTTTTCCCAACAGGAAGTAATCCTGTAAAAGCCAGAATTCCCGTATTTTTGTGGACTGAAGCTATTCTCAGAGGCAAAAAAATGGGTTATGAAGATGGTGTGAGAGGGGCAGACAAACTTGATAGTAACTTAAAGCTTATCTGGAGTGTTGCTTCTAACATCCTTATAAATCAACATGCCGACACCAACCGTTCGGCTAAAATTCTAAAAGATACCAACCTTGTTGAGTTTATTGCCGTTCAGGATCAGTTTATGACTCCCTCGGCAAAGTTTGCCGATCTGGTACTTCCCGTTTGTACCCAAATGGAAATGTGGGGACTGGAAGATGGCTGGAAATATGGCGACGAAGTTATTATTATGCCCAAAGTCCACGAGCCTCCTTATCAAACCAAAAGCGATTACCAGATTTGTGCAGAATTAGCTGACAGATTTGGGGTTAAAGAGCAGTTTACACAAAACAGGAACGAAAGAGAATGGATTGAATGGGCGGTAGGAAGATATAAAAATACAAGATTTCCAAACATCCCTAATCTGGATAAGTTAGAACAAAAAAATGACGGAGTATATTCAAAACCTGTGGACAAACCAGCTATTGCATTTGAAAATTTCAGAAAGAATCCAAAACAGCATCCACTAAAAACTCCCAGTGGGAAGATTGAGCTTTTCTCCAAGACTCTTTTTGACATGAAAAAACCGGATACTATCCCTGCGGTGCCCAAATATATCCAGGAATGGGAAAGTCCTTTTGGCGAAGAAGCGAAAAAATATCCTTTACAAGCTTTAGGACATCATTATATGGCCAGAGTACATTCCACCCACGATGGCATTGACTGGCTAGATGAAGCTTTCCCTCAACGGGCATTCATCAACCCGCTTGATGCACAAAAAAGAGGCATACAGAATGGTGAAGAAATATTGGTTTATAACGACAGAGGAAAAATAAGGATTCCATGCCGCATAACACCCAAAATCATGCCCGGTGTAGTCAATATTCCGCAGGGTGCCTGGTGGAGTCCTGATAAAGAAGGGGTTGACAGAAGAGGAAATATTAATGTGCTTACCTCTCATCGGTGGACGCCCCTGGCATATGGAAATGCACAACATACCATTATGGTAGAAGTAGAAAAAATTTAAAAACCAACAACTATGGCTAAGCAATGGGCTTTTTATTTTGATTCATCCAAATGTTCAGGCTGTAAAACCTGCCAGATTGCCTGTAAAGACAAACACGATTTACCCGTGGGTATCAATTGGAGAAATGTTTATGAGGTTGCCGGAGGTGGTTGGGAGCAGAAAGATGGAAACTGGATATCAACGATTCGCTCATACCACATCTCCATGGCATGTAACCACTGTCAGGATCCTGTATGTATGAAAAATTGCCCCAATAATGCCATATACAAAACCGATGAAGGATTGGTTTTAATAGATGAAGACAGGTGTATGGGATGCAAATACTGCCAATGGGCTTGTCCATACGGAGCTTTACACCTGAATCCTAAAACCGGGAAAATGACCAAATGTACTATGTGTGCCGATTATATTGCCGAAGGCAAACAACCATCCTGTGTAGCAGCCTGCCCTATGAGAGTATTGGAATTTGGTGATTACGAAGAGCTTAAACAAAAATATGGAAACGAATCAGAAATATATCCGTTACCCTCGGCTAATTATACTAAGCCTTCAGTAGTTATCAAGCCACATCAATCCTTTAATAAAAATGTAAACTGGGAAATAATTAATCAGGAGGAGGTACATCATGAATAGCTCAGAATGGTCGCTTTTATTCTTCACTTTAACCGGTCAGTTTTCCGCTGGTATTACCCTGGCTCTTTTTATATTTTATAGCTTCAGTAAGAATTCAAACCAAATTAAATCGACCTTAGTTTTACATCATGGATTGATTATTGCCTCATTATCAATCATTATTGCCCTGTTTATTTCTTTCTTACACCTTTCATCGCCTTTCTCATCAGTTTATGCGTTAAGTAATCTGAATGATTCGTGGCTAAGCCGTGAAATCTTTATGGTATCTGCCTACGCACTGGTAATTGTTCTGGTTACCTTGTACGTTTGGAAAGCAAAATATAAAACCTACATCAAATCGCTGCTGCTTCTTTCTACTTTATTAGGATTCGCAATGGTTTATTCCATGGGCAGATTATATATGATCGAAACGGTTCCGGTATGGAATACCCCGGAAACACTCATTGTTTTCTATATTAACACCATCGT
>JBNJFS010000082.1:0-9286 GCA_051747085.1 Bacteroidota bacterium | reverse complement strand
AATACAGCATTGCATTATACACGTGGACGAGGTTTCTACGAACAATATAAAAAAGACCGCGATTTTGAAGATTACCTCTTAAACAATGTAATCATAGGAAATGATACCATCACTAGCACTGACCTTATTCAGCAAAAATGGCTCGACAATCATTTTTATGGCGGAATTTTCTCTGTTGATTATAAACAGGATAAATACGAAATAACTGTAGGCGGAGGATGGAATAAATATATTGGTGACCATTTTGGAGAAGTAATTTGGGCAAAATATGCCAGTAATGGTGATATGAGACATCGCTGGTACGAAAATGATGGGATCAAAAAAGATTATAACATTTATACCAAGATGAAATATCACTTTTCATCACAGTTAAGTACATACATTGATTTACAATACAGAAATATAGATTACGAAATGGATGGTATAGATGATGATCTGAGAGATATTACCCAAACTCATGATTTTAAATTTTTCAACCCTAAACTGGGATTATTCTATGAGATAAACGATTTACACTCAAGCTTCTTTACATTTGGGGTAGCCAACAGGGAACCCAACCGAACCAATTATAAAGATGCCGAACCTTATCGCCCGGAACCTACACATGAAACACTTTACGATTTCGAATGGGGGTATAATTACAAATCAACGAAAAAGTACCTGCAAGCTAACATTTATTACATGTACTATATTAATCAATTGGTATTAACAGGAAAAATCAATGATGTAGGTTCTGCTATTATGACCAATGTAGATGAAAGTTACAGGTTAGGAGTAGAACTTTCGGGAGGTGCCAGAATATTTAACAAATTCCAGGTAGACGCAAATGTTACCTTAAGCAAAAATAAAATTAACGATTTTACCGAGTATGTTGACAATTGGGATACCGGAGGCCAAAAAGAAAGAAATCTGGGACAAACAGATCTCTCCTTTTCGCCCAAGATAATTGCTAATGGATCAATCGCGTATGATATTACAAAGCATATTAAAACCGAGTTTATCTCAAAATATGTTGGCAAACAATACATTGATAATACATCAAACGATGAACGAGCCATTAACCCCTACTTTGTTAATGATCTTAAGTTAAGTTACACCATAAATACAAGCAAAATAAAAGAGATTGGGTTTAGTTTGATGATTAACAATATTTTTAATCATCAATACGAATCCAATGCATGGGCTTACCGATACATTTTAGGGGGCAAAGAATATGTCATGGATGGCTATTTCCCCCAGGCAGGGATAAACTTAATGGGTGGTTTAACCTTAAAATTTTAATAAATTTTCAACCATTTTTAGCAACAAAACCGGTACAATTTTTGGTGCCGGTTTTTTTTCTTATCCTTAACATTCCAAAACACAGAATACACAATAGATTCCTGAAATTCACCACTTAAGAAACAAAAAAAACATCATTTTATTCAAAAATTTTGAAACAAAAAGGGGATCTTATTCGTTTATTATTATAAAGATTGTTTAGGCTTACAAATTTTAGTGTCTGTAGTAAAATTTTTGTTTAAGGAGCAATTTTTTTCATTTAAATTTTAGGTTTAATTTTTAGGGTATTAAGAAAGTCAGGAACACCAGGTTTCTGGCTTTTTTAATGATGGGTTTCATAACTTTTATCTATTTTTGCAGAAACGAATAACCCATGATGAAACCGGCAATCTTAACAATGCTCATATCGCTGTTATTTTTCTCCTGTACTGAAAAAAAAACCATTAAACACCCTAATGTTTTTCGCTACAACGAATCGAAAGGGATAGCAACACTTGATCCGGCTTTTGCCAAGAGTCAGGTACTCATATGGCCGGTAAACCAGATTTTCAACGGACTGGTTCAAATGGACAATCAGCTTTCGATAAAACCATGCATCGCCAAATCGTGGGAAATAGCTGAAAACGGAAAATGCTATACTTTTTATTTAAGAAATGATGTTAAGTTTCATCATTCCAACCTGTTCCCCGACGGGAAAGGAAGAATTGTTACGGCTCATGATTTTGATTACAGCCTGAATCGTATTATCGACCCTAAGACCGGTTCGCCCGGAGCATGGATATTTAACCAGGTGGCAGAAAACGGTATTGCTGCCATAGATGATACCACGCTGCAAATCAAACTAAAAAATCCTTTTCCTGCTTTTTTAGGACTACTCACGATGCCCTATTGTTCAGTTGTCCCTGAAGAAGCCTTAGATTATTACAAGCAGGATTTCAGAAACCACCCGGTAGGTACCGGGCCTTTTCAATTTAAACTCTGGAAAGAAGGCGAAAAACTCATCCTTACCAAAAATCCCAACTATTTTGAAAAAGACTCAACAGGTAATGCATTGCCTTATCTCGATGCTGTATCTATAACTTTTATCAACGATAAACAATCGGAATTTTTAGAATTTTTAAAAGGGAATATCGATTTTATTTCGGGACTAAGCCCGGCAAATAAAGACGAATTAATAACCCTAAACGGGAGACTAAACCCTAAGTACGAGAACCGAATTAAGATGATTTCGCAACCTTACCTGAACACTGAATATCTGGGATTTCTTCTTGATACATCCAAAATATCCAATAAAAAATCGCCGGTATTAAATAAAAAAATCCGACAAGCAATAAATTACGGATTCGACCGGAAAAAAATGATGAAATACCTGCGTAATAATATTGGTACACCTGCTACAAATGGATTCATCCCTAAAGGAATGCCTTCCTTTTCGGATAACGTTAAAGGATATGAATATAAGCCGGGAAAAACAAGAGAATTATTAAAGGAGGCGGGATACCCAAACGGTGAAGGTTTGCCCCGGATTAACCTCACTACTACCAGTGATTATCTCGATTTATGTGAATACATACAGCAAGAACTTGCGCAATTTGGCATTGAGATAAATATTGATGTTAGCACAGGAGCTACATTTAGAGAAATGGTTGCCCATTCGAAACTTGAATTTTTTCGTGGCTCGTGGATTGCCGACTATCCGGATGCAGAAAATTATATGGCCCTGTTTTACAGCAAAAATTTTAGTCCAACAGGACCAAATTATACACATTATGCAAACAAATCATTTGATTATCTTTACCAAAAAGCAATGGAGGTAACCGTTGACTCCATTCGATATAAACTTTACCGCCAAATGGACCGGATCATCATTAATGATGCTGTTGTGGTACCTTTGTATTACGACGAGGTAGTACGTTTTGTGCATGCCAATATTAATGGATTTGAAAGCAATCCGATGAATTTATTAAATTTAAAATATGTATCTAAAACAAACTAAATAATGTTTATTGTTGCCGATAGCGGATCGACCAAAACAAACTGGACAATTATTGATAAGGGAGGTGTAATCCATCTCTTCAGAACCAATGGATTTAATCCCTATTTTGTTAACCACGAAATAATAACCAAAGAACTAACCCTTCATTTTCCTCATGGAGTAAATCAAGATAAGGTTCAGAACATTTACTTTTATGGTGCCGGATGCTCTTCAGAACAAACAAAACAAATCATCTATAAAGGATGTAGTGATTTTTTTACCCGGGCAGAAATAACGATTGAAAGTGATTTGCTCGGAGCGGCCAGGGCTGTGTTTTCTAATCAGAAAGGAATTATCACCATCATGGGTACCGGCTCAAATACAGGGACTTACAACGGGAAAGCAATCTCCCGTCAAATTAATTCGCTAGGTTTTGCGTTGGGCGATGAAGGAAGCGGTGCTCATTTAGGAAAATTATTTATCATTGATTATCTGCATAACCATTTACCCGAAGATTTACAAAGTGAATTTGAAAAGAATTATGCACTAAGTAATGCTGAAATTATCTATTCGATTTATAAAAAACCTTTGCCAAGCAAATTTTTAGCTTCGTTTACCCCCTTTATTATCGAAAAGAAGAAACATCCGCATTTAAAAAATTTAATTCAGCAATCCATACAAGAACTTTTCGAAAAATATATTTGCAAATATCCGGATTATAAAAACTATTCGTTAGGATTTGCAGGTTCTGTAGCTCATTACCTAAGATCTGAATTGGAGTATACCGCTAAAGTTTACGGGATTAACATTAGAAAGATTATAAAAGACCCCATGAAAAAGCTGGTAGAATATCATTTAAACCAAAAATAAACATTAAAATTGAAGTATTTTGATAACATATTTTAAACGCTTATCTTTAGTTATGCAATCTACAACAATAAAAGTTAAAATTATTTTATGAGAACATGTGTTATTATTGATGATGAAAAAAATGCAAGAGAAGCCTTAGAAAAAATTATTCATCGCTATTTCAATGCTCAGTTGCACATTGTTTTTATGTCCGATTCGGTTAAAGAAGGAGTCTTTGCTATTAATAAGTACAGACCGGATATCGTTTTTCTGGATATTGAGATGCCTGAAGAAAATGGGTTTAAGTTATTTGATTATTTTGATATCTACAATTTCGAAGTAATTTTCACCACCGCCTATAAACAATATGCCATTGATGCGATAAAATTTGCAGCACTGGATTATTTACTCAAACCCATTAATTATATTGACCTACGCGAAGTACTTACCCGGCTGGAGAAAAAACAAGACAAGCCTTCCAATACGGCACAAATTGAGGCCTTTTTAACTACATTAAATAGTGACAATGGTAATTTCAATAAGATTGCACTCCCCACACTTGATGGTTTTCAAATGGAAAAAGTAAATAATATTGTTTACTGCCAGGCAGAAGAGAGTTATACCAAGATATTTACCAACCGGAACGAAGCCATTTTGGTAGCGCGCAACCTAAAAAGTATTGAAGAAATGTTACCCGAAGAACTATTCTTTCGAATCCATAAATCGCACCTGGTAAATATGAACTATATTAAATCGTATAGTAAAATCGACGGCTATAAAATAAAACTCGACAACGGTATTGAGCTGGATGTAGCTACACGCCGCAACGACGAGTTTCTAAAAGCATTAACTAAAGATAAGCGACTGAAGAAAGAATGAGAAAAATTATCCTGTTTATCGTTTTTGCAACGTTCTTATTTCCCCCAAATATAGTAGGACAACACTTCTATACCCGGCATTACACCATCAACGACGGACTGCCAGACAATACAATCAATACGCTATACAAAGACAGCAAAGGCTTTTTGTGGATAGGAACTCATGCCGGTGTTGCAAAATACGACGGGAATATTTTTGAAACCTTTTCCTCAATGGACGGACTTGCCGGAAATGATATTGTTGCTATTACAGAGGACAATAAAGGAAATTTATGGTTTGGCTGCAATAATTGTGGAATTTCCAGTTATAACGGATCCCGGATTCAAAATTATACGAAAGATGATGGCCTTATCAGTAATCACATTACAGCGCTAAAATATTTTGAAAAGTTTAATTTGCTTTGTATTGGTACAAAAAATGGATTATCCATTTACAATGGCAAAAAATTTATGTCATTCCCAAATGGTGGGATTGTTCCAAATCAACGTTTTTATATTACATCTTTTCTGGCAAACCACAATTCTATTTATGTTTTCACTGCAGACAATGGAGTTTTTCAACTTGATATCGAAAGCAATGAACTTCGACCTTTGCCGGCAACTCACCCTTTATTTCATCGTTCAGTCTCCGCATCGCACATTTCATCAAAGGGAGATACATTAATTGGAATAAACCGTACCGGATTAAAGCATATTGTTAACGAAAAAACTTTTATCCATGATACATTAGGTCATATTGTTGATTTTACAGAAGATAATGATAACAATATTTGGATTGCTGTCAATAATCAATTCCGGGATAACGGCGGGTTATATCAATATTGCGACCAAAAAATAAATGATTATAATAACTATCTTAATATTAAAACAAAAGATATAACAAGTTTAATTTTTGATGAAAAAGAAAGCATATTATGGATAGGTACCTTAAATAATGGCATTTATATGTACCCCCAAAATAATTTTATTTATTATCTGCCTGAAGATTTTGAGGTTAATGATTTCCCCATACACAACATAATCACTGATAATAATAACCATATCTGGTTCACTACATCACAAAATGTTGTAGAAATATTGCCCAACCATACCCATAAAACATATCCATTTTCATTATTTGAAAAACCATTTAATCAGTTTGTAAGAGATGAAATTAAAACAAAATACTATTATTTAAAAGATCCTACCGGTTCGTATAAAAAATATGAACGCTTAATAAAAAGCGGAAAATATCCTTATCCCAACCCTTATTTATCGCATGAAAATGATAAAAAGAAAATCATCCCTGCAACCAGCTTATACAAACCGCTAAAGTACGATGTGTTAGTAAACAAAACCTTAAACAAGCTAAATACCATAAAAAAAGATCAAAACGGGAATATTTGGATAGGCAGTAATGTTGGATTATTTAAATTCTCTCAAAATAAGCAAACCGTTAAATATTATGATCTCGAAGCCGTTGATATATCAAATTTTGTTTTTGGCCCACAAAACGAATTAATTGTTACAAGCTGGAATGATGTATTCTTATATCCCAATATTGAAAAAAGCTTACAAAAAAAAGTATACAATTTCTTTGAGGACGTAATACCGGTAAATATTAAACGAATAAAAACTTCCGGTGAAAAAATATGGCTAATTAGCAGAGATAAAGGAATATTCCTTTACAACAAGGGCATTTTTAAAACATTTTACAATTCATTCCAGGAGTTTAACGCATTTAATGATGTTTGTTTTGATAACAATGAGAATATTATTATAGGTGGCGAAAATGGGATGATCTATATCACAGCGTTAAAGCATGATTCAATTATTACCCATTTTCAATTAAGCAAAAAAAATAATTTGCTTGGCTCCAGTATCAGATGGTTAAATTGCACCCATGAAGATTATTTAATTGCCGGGACAAATTCAGCCATTAATATTATCGATCTGAAAAAGCTATATCATAAAGGAGAAATATCTGTTAAAAAAATTGATCAAAACCAGGGATTTACTGATTACTCCGGAGAAGTATCACTAATCCATGATGGGGATATGTGGATTGGTACACACAATTATTTAATTAAAAAGAATGTACAAAATCTTTTAAGCAGTAAAGGTGAAGGTTTTGGTTTTTATTTAAAGTCAATACATATAAATAACAATCCCATAAATATACCAGGAGATTCAATTTTCGGCAATCAAAACAAAAATTCTAAAGAAGCATTGGTTTTCCCTTCAAATAAAAATTCAATATCTTTCGTTTTTGATGTTATACAGTTTTTAGATTATGAAAATATTCATTTCACCTACTTATTAGAAGGACTTTCGGAAGAGTGGTCGGAAGTAACCAAAGAAAAACGAGCTGTTTTTCAAAATCTCCCCCCCGGTAAATATTGTTTTAGAGTAAAAGCTGTAAATATAAACAGTTATAATACGACACAAGAGCTATCGGTTCATTTTAAAATTACCCCCCCGTTTTGGGCAAATTGGTGGTTTTATATCCCTGCAGCTATTTTAGTTTTATTTCTTATCTGGTTAATTATTTATTTAAGAACAAAACAGATAAAAAAACGTGAACGGAATATTGCTGAAATATCCGAGCGAATTGCTGAATTTGAAATGAAAGCCCTACGTGCACAAATGAACCCTCATTTTATTTTTAATGCAATTAATTCAATTCAAAACTACATGCTCGATAACGATATTGACTCGGCATTAGGTTATTTATCTGATTTCGCCAAATTAATTCGGATAACCCTCGATAATGTTGTAAAGAAAAAGATTACCCTGGATGAAGAACTAAACTATCTAAAATATTATCTCAATTTAGAAAAAATGAGGTTCGATAAATATTTCGATGTAGAAATTTTTCTTCCCAAAGAATTTGAACAACGTAAAATTGAGATTCCTCCCATGATTATTCAACCTTTTGTTGAAAATGCAATTAAACACGGGTTTGTTTTTAAAAAAGAGGATGCCAAATTAAAGCTTGAGTTTAAAATCATTAATGACAATACCTTGCATTGTATTATTGAAGATAATGGAATTGGAAGACAAAAGTCGAGAGAGTTAAACCGAAACAATCATAAATCAAACCAGTCTAAAGGGTCTTTTATTACGCATGAACGACTAATGCTTTTAAATAATTCCCAACCACGTAAAGGATATGATATTAACACCATTGACTTATACGATAATTATAACCTGCCTTGTGGTACAAGAGTTGAGATAACCTTACCCATATAAAAAACAAAACAGTAGTAACAAAATATGTCACTACTGCTTATGCATACTTGAAAAGATTATTTGCTTTCTAATAAATAAGTAATAAACTCTTTCCCTTCAACGTGCGCGTATTTAAACGATGTAGATCCATTAAATGCCACGTTATCCAACTTTATCGGGTCATAAAACTTTGCATATTTAAAATCGGCAAAGTTTTCAAAAACAGCATTTTCAAAGTTAACCCCATTCGTAAACTCAATGTATTTAAAAATAGCGTCACCCATGAATTTTGCATTGGAAAAGTCAGCAAAATCATACAATTTGGTGTATTTAAAGTAAGCCAAATCATCAAAATCACATTGTTTGAAATCTACTTTACCGCCAAATTTAGTGTACTTAAAATTAGCTGATTGGTTAAATCTTGAACGTTCAAAATTAACATCATCCGGGAATTTTGCATATTTAAAGTTAGCGTCCTCAAGGAAAACCGAGTTAGAGAAATCAACCTCTGAAGCAAAAACAGCATATTTAAACAAAGCTTCTTCCTCAAAAACATTTCCGGGAAATGCTGCTTTTTTATTAAACGCTGAATATTTTACCAGAAAATCATCCTTAAAAGTACATTTCTCGAAATATACCATGTCATGAAAATGGGCAATATGCAATTCATCTTTCCGGTCATCGTGCAAATAACCAATTATATTGCCTTTAAATTCGCAATTGACAAATTTTAATGACGAATGGACATTATACTTATAGGTAATGTCATCATTGCCAAAAAATTCCCATTCACTATCTTTCTCAACATCATTAACTAACCTAAAATCCAAATCACCAATGATCGTTGCATTTTGGTAGAAAATATCTTCTCCCTTATTTATTTTGGCAATAATTTCCTGTGCATCTACATTAACCTGTAAATAAGCAAACAAGGGTAAAACTAAAAAAATAATAGTAAGTATTCTGCTTTTCATAATGTATAATTTTTATCGATTACATTACAGAGACGCATTAAATTTTAGCATGCTGCATTAATTTATTCATTTAATAATTCTTTTTCCATTTTATTGAGCCTATCCCCCATATTCTTTTG
>JBNJFS010000081.1:3448-9320 GCA_051747085.1 Bacteroidota bacterium | reverse complement strand
CTGTATTAGGTGAACATATCTTAAAAAGTTTGGAACAACCCAATCATACAATGGCTAAAAATTTATATGATGAGGCTGCTTTTTTGTATTTAATAAAACCTGATTTTTTTGCTTCAACGTTAAAAGAAGATATCCTTCAGGTAGAACTAACAGCTAACCCTGAATCAATAAAACTAACCATGGATTCGATTTTTTCAAGCCAAGATGTCAACACACAGGCATTTTTCCGTTTCCCCGAAGGGAAATCGGATTATATTGAAGATATCCGGGAGATTATACCGGAAGCTATCCGCAAATGGGGAAAAGATGAATGGGCAATCTGCGTTTTAACCTGCGAAATTCATCGACATGTAGGCGTTTATACGTTAATTGGAGCAAAAATGGGTGTTCGGGCAAGAGAGTATTTTGGTGCCGGGTTGGATGAACTTAGGGTTGTTTCCTATGCCGGTCTGGAACCTCCATTCAGTTGCCTGAATGACGGTTTACAAGTAAGTACGGGTGCAACTCTCGGGCATGGATTGATTTCAGTACAAGAAGATAGTAAAATACCTCAGGCTGAATTCTATTACCTGGGACAAAAAATTACAATATCATTAAAAGAAGAGTATAAAACCCAAGTTGCCTCAAAAATTCAGGAATTAAGTTATCTTCACGGATTAGACAGCAATATATACTGGGATTTTGTTCGCGATATTGCCATTAATTGCTGGAAAGACTGGGACAGACATGAAATTTTTGAAATCAAAAAACAAACCCGGAAGTAAAAAACTCCCGGGTATATCTTTTTTGAATAAAAATTTATCCTCCAAAATCATCAAAGTCCACCATCTCATCGGGTACACCTAAATTATACAGCATATCCTGAACGGCATCGTTCATTATCGGTGGCCCGCAGAGGTAGTATTCTATTTCTTCGGGTTCTTCGTGTTTACTTAAATATTCATCATAAACTACCTGGTGAATAAATCCGGTAAGACCGTCCCAGTTGTCCTCTTCTTTAGGTTCTGACAATGCAATATGGAATGAAAAATTCGGAAATTCTTTTTCAATTTTTCTGAATTCATCCTCATAAAAAACTTCTCGTAATGAGCGGGCACCATACCAGTACGAAACTTTCCGGTCGGTTTTAAGGGTATGGAACAGGTGGAAAATATGAGAACGTAAAGGAGCCATACCGGCGCCACCACCAATATACACCATCTCACGATCGGTATCTTTAATAAAGAATTCGCCGAATGGGCCTGATATGTCAACTTTATCGCCTGGTTTGCGTGAGAAAATATAAGATGAACATACACCGGGGTTAATTTTTTTGAATGCTCCTTTGGATCTGTCCCACGGAGGAGTAGCAATACGGATATTAAGTTTTATTATATTACCTTCTGCAGGATGGTTAGCCATAGAATAAGCACGGAATGTTTCTTCCGAATTTTTCATTTTCAAATCCCACATATTAAACTGATCCCAATCTTCACGGAAACGTTCATCCACTTCTATATCTTTAAAATCAACTTCAATCTTCGGTACATCAATCTGAATATATCCTCCCGGTCTAAAGTCAAGATCTTCGCCTTCGGGCAATTTAACCACAAATTCTTTAATAAATGTAGCCACATTTTTGTTCGAAACAACTTCGCATTCCCATTTCTTGATGCCCATCACCTCTTCAGGAACTTTTATTTTCATGTCGTTCCTGATTTTTACCTGGCAACCCAATCGCCAATAGTTTTGTTGTTCTTTACGGGAAAAGAAACCGGTTTCGGTAGGAAGGATACTTCCTCCTCCTTCTAACACCTGACATTTACACAACCCACAGGTTCCTCCTCCACCGCAAGCAGATGGAAGGTAGACATCATTATTCGAAAGTGTTGTTAAAATTGTATTTCCGGGGTCAACTTCAACTTCTTTCTCATCGTTAATTGTCAATTTTACTTTTCCCTGAGGGGTAAGTTTTTTTCTTGCCAACAGAAGAATCAAAACCAATGCAAGAATAATGGTTAAAAATACCGCTATACTAAGTAATATAACCGTTGTTTGTGATGTTAGTAATACCATTCTTAATATCTTTTTATCAGCCGTTTATCCAATATTAGTTATTTCTGGCTTTTTATATATTATTTTATCTTAATTTACTCAATAATTATAATTTGATACCCATAAATCCCATAAAGGCAATCCCCATTAATCCTGTAATGATAAAAGTTATACCGAGGCCTTTTAATGGAGCAGGGACATTCGAATATCGTATTTTTTCACGAATAGCAGCAATTCCTACAATGGCAAGAAACCAACCGACCCCGGAACCAAGTCCAAAGGCTGATGCTTCAGCAATATTATTGTAATCCCGTTCCTGCATAAATAAAGAACCTCCGAGTATTGCACAGTTAACCGCGATTAATGGTAAAAATATACCTAATGAATTATATAAAGTGGGTGAAAACTTTTCGATAATCATTTCTACCAACTGAACCATGGAAGCAATCACGGCAATAAATATGATAAAGCTTAAGAAACTCAAATCAACATCTGCAAACCTGGGGCTTAACCAGGTAAGAGCACCTTCTTTTAACAAATAATTATGAATTAAAAAATCAATAGGAACCGTAAATCCTAACACAAAAATTACGGCAATACCTAAACCTGTTGAAGTTTTTACCGTTTTCGATACAGCAAGATATGAGCACATACCCAAAAAGTATGCGAATATCATGTTATCGATAAATACTGACTTGACAAATATGTTAATTAAATTTTCCATGTTAATATCATTTCAGGTTCTTAGTTTGATTCAATTAGTTTTCTGTTTTTGTACCGCTGTACCCAAATAATTACTCCTACAACAATAAGTGCCATGGGTGGCAATATCATAAATCCGTTATTTTCGTAACCGAAATCGTAAACTCCCCGGGGTATAACCTGATAACCCAAAAGGGTGCCAGAACCCAATAATTCTCTAAAGAATGCTACAATAATAAGGATAACGCCATAACCGGCCGCATTTCCTAAACCATCCAGAAACGAAGGCCAGGGTTTATTGGCCAAAGCAAAAGCTTCCAAACGTCCCATAATAATACAATTGGTAATAATCAGTCCGACAAAAACAGATAATTGTTTACTTACATCAAATAAAAAAGCTTTCAATACCTCATCGACCAAAATTACCAACGAAGCAATAACTACCAATTGAACAATGATTCGGATTCTGGGTGGAATAGATTTTCGCAATAACGAAATAACAACATTTGCAACAGCCATTACAAAGACAACCGAAAGAGCCATTACAATGGCCGGTTTAAGCTTTACGGTTATTGCAAGTGCCGAACAAATACCCAGTACCTGAACTGTAATCGGATTATTATCGTTTAAAGGTTCACGAAGTAATCTTAAATTTTTAGCTGAAAATAAAGGTTCTTTTTCTTTATTCATTGTTTATTGATTTTTAACATTTTCAAAATAGGGGATATAACTTTTTAAGCAATCGTTTAACATTTCATCAACACCCTCGCTGGTGATTGTTCCTCCAGATATTCCATCAACTTCATATTTCGATTGTGGATTTGCTGTACCTCCTTTTTTAACACTTACCGAAACAAATTCGCCCTGTTCGTTAAATATCTCTTTTCCGATAAACTGATCCTGAAAATCTTCTGTAGATATCTCAGCTCCAAGTCCGGGAGTTTCTCCCTGGTGGCTAAAATTAGCCCCATAAACTGTAGATAAATTATCTTCTAAAGAAATATAACCCCAAACCGGGCCCCATAATCCTTTACCATAAACAGGAAAAATATATTGCTTTTCTTCATTATCCTTAATACTAATAAATACAGGCAGGTTCCTTTCTTCCAGAGGTTTGTCCATTTCCTTTTTCATATCTACTTCAAAAGCATCTACTTCTTCTTTTTTGTTTCCTCTATGATCTACGACATAACTTTCTACAATATATTTATCAAAAATGTCCTCTGCATCATTTGCTGTACTCTCAATATTTATTGAAGTAAGGATATTCACTTTTTTGTTAATTTCTACATTTTTCTTTTGCAAAGGCTGAAGGGTCATTGCTGCAATTGAAAGAATAGCTGCAACTACAACAACCATAATGGAAGAAAAAACAAAAATATAGGTATTACTGAAAGACTTCATAGTTTATTTAATGTTTTATTATGCATTTACTTTAGCTCGTTTCATTCTTTTTTTCATATTGGCTTCCAGTACGTAATGGTCGATTAATGGAGCAAATACGTTCATTAACAATATAGCCAACATCACCCCTTCAGGATAAGCCGGATTAATAACTCTTATCAGGATTGCCAGGAACCCGATTAGAAATCCATAAATAATTTTCCCTTTGGGTGTTTGTGCTGCAGAAACCGGATCGGTAGCCATAAATACTGCACCAAAGGCAAATCCTCCGAGTAGCAGGTGCTCCCAGGCCGGTATTTCCATAAATGGATTTACAGCAAAAATATTAAGTAAAAGTCCCATAACTAATCCGCCAATAAAAGTGGAAAACATAATTCTTGCACTTCCAATGCCGGTAAAAAGTAACAATGCTGCTCCAATTAATACAGCAAGGGTAGAAGTTTCAGCAATGGAGCCCGGAATCGTTCCAAAGAACATTTCGGCAACACTCGGCAGATTATCAATATTTCCTGAAGCAGCTTCGGCCAGTGGAGTAGCTCCGGTGTATGAGTCAACAACCTCTTCGCCTGCTGACATCCCATGAGTCCATACTGCATTCCCTGACATGTACGAGGGGTAAGCAAAGAAAAGAAACGCTCTGGCAGTAAGTGCTGGATTTAAAATATTCATCCCGGTACCACCAAATACCTCTTTTCCAATGACTACGGCAAAAGCTGTGGCTACAGCAACCATCCATAAAGGAATATCAACGGGTAATACAAGCGGAATCAGCATACCGGAAACCAAAAATCCTTCGTTTACCTCATGCCCTCTAATCTGAGCAAAAGCAAATTCTATGGCAAGCCCTGTAACATAAGATACAACAATTATAGGAAACACAGCTTTAAATCCAATCCAAAATAGTTCAAGTACGGTACCTCCCTCCTGCCCGGTTGCTTGAAAATGTTGCAATCCAATATTCCACATACCAAAAAGAAGCGACGGAACCAATGCCAACACAACCATAATCATGGTTCTTTTCATATCGTTGGCATCTCTTATGTGTGCTCCTTTTGTAGTTACCGTATTTGGAACAAATAAAAAGGTTTCGAAAGCTTCGAAAGTTGATTGAAATTTTTCAAATTTTCCTCCCTTTTCGAACTGAGGCTTTATTTTATCAACAAATTTTCTTAATGAATTCACTATTAAAATTTTTTTATGTTAAAATATCTTTTTGCTCTCATTATATTAATCAATGATTAGCTCATTTCTTTTCGCATCAGATCAAGTCCTTTACGAACAATCGTTTGTACTTCAGTTTTTGAAGTACAAACATATTCGCAAAGTGCAAAATCTTCTTCATCCACTTCGTAAATTCCCAGTTTTTCCATTAAATCAATATCTTCAATCATAATGGCTTTAATTAATTGTACCGGATAAATATCCATGGGAAAAACTTTTTCATACTCCCCGGTCATGACATAGGCCCGTGGACCACCATGCAAATTAGTGTCTACTTTAAATTTCCTTCCTGGTATAAGCCATGATAATACAGCTCTCGATGCGCTAAATTTATTAAATCCGGGTTTAGCCCATCCAAACATCTCATAATAATCTCCTTCGGGGATTACGGTTACCATATTATCATAGTAACCTACATATCCTTCATTATAAATTTTTGAGCCGGTAAGTACATTTCCGCTGATATATCGAAGTGGTTTATCCTGGGTAACATTATCTTTTACCAGGTTTG
>JBNJFS010000081.1:0-3348 GCA_051747085.1 Bacteroidota bacterium | reverse complement strand
GAAATAAAAACAGCCTTGGGAATATCTGTAGCCCGGGCAATAATGGAGTAAGGCCTTTGCCTTATGGCAGGCCATAAACCCGATTGTTGTAAAACAGCAATTATTTCTTCTCTATCCAAAATTTTTGGGTCGGCCACTTCAAATTTTTCATATTCGATATTTGGGTCGGCTTTAACGACTACCTCAAGAATCATTCGGCGTTCGCCCCGGTTAATTTCAATTACTTCTCCACTAACAGGTGAGGTAAACTGAACTTCTGGTTGAAACTTATCAAAAAACAACGGAGCTCCTGCTTTCACTTTATCGCCGGACTTTACCAGTAGCTTAGGTCGTATACCCTGAAAATCCGGAGGCTTAACGGCATATGTTTCTGCTTGCTCAGCTTTTTTTAAAATTTTCTCTGCCTTTCCAACAAGTTTAATATCTAAACCTTTTTTAATTTTTATAACTTTCGACATATTATATTGTTAGGTTATATTAATCAACAGGTTAAACAAATTTAAATAAAATATTAATATGCTTCTTTTTTTATCAATAATAACTATTCTAATACTTATTTGTTTACCAAATGTGTTATTTTTTTAACAGTTTGTTTCTACCTGTAACATTCGTTAAATAGAAATCAAAAATTTAATTTATATTTTTTTACAAATATAGTTTTATCTATCAAGATATATAAATTTATATATTCCATTTTTATCCAACGATAATTCAACGTTAACTATTGAGGTTTTAATCAGCCACTTTGACTGATTTTTTTTAATAAATCAACATTTTTAATATCAATTTTTCCTTTTTCGTCTTTAATAATTCCTTCTTTTCGTAAATCCTTCAATGTACGAACAACACTCATAGTCGACATCCCGGTAAATTCAGCCAAGTCCTTTCGTGAAAGAATCATCTCAAATTCATTGGATTTAAATATATTTTCCGATAAATAAATTAATGCATCAGCTACCCGCCCATTCATCTGTTTCTGCGTTAAACTGGCCATTTTATCGTAAAATTGCAAAGCCTCCGTATTTAATGATGAAATCACTGTTTTTGCAAAGTTATTATTTTTATAAATTAACTTCTCAATTATACTCCGGTCAATTGAACATACTACTGTATCAGATAAAGCTGCAACAGAAAAACGGGCAATATTATCCGAATTAAATAACGATGTTAATCCAATTAATTTCCCTTCAGGGATAATATCTAAAATTAAATTACTGTCAACATCTGTTTCTTTATAAACTTTGGCGAAACCTTCTTTTATATACATTATATGGGTAACAAAAGAGCCTTGCTTGGAGATAATTTCGCCTTTTTTAAAACGAATCTGAACTTTGTTTTCATTGGTCAGCAATAACTCCTTTTTATCTAACTGTTTAAAACAAAGAGATTTATTTTCGCATTCCTGGCATTCTGTTATCAATAATGATTTCATAAATTATTTAAAAATAGTAAAAAAAAGCACCCTTTTTTAGGCTGCAAATATATATCTATTTTTTTATAAATATAAATCTATACATAAACAGATTTAAGTATTACAAACTTCTATCAAATTTATATTAATTTTATATTCTATAAAAGGCTGTTTATGAATAATTATTATGAATTTGTATTGTAGTTTTACAAAGTCTAAATATCTAAATATATAAAATAATATATATTAAATATGAAAATCAAAAACAGCATTGCCCTATTCCTTATTTTAATGGTTGTCTGGATCTTAGTAAACAACTCGTTTTCAGGACAAATAATCATTATCGGATTAATCCTTTCGGCAATTATTACCCTTCTTTTCGGAGCGAATTTACGAATTTTCGATGAGCTTAAATTTACTCCGGCATCCTTAGGATACACTTTAATTTATCTTTTTGTATTTTTAATCGAATTAATCAAATCAAACCTGGATGTTGCCCGCCGGGTACTTACTCCATCTTTGCCCATTAACCCCGGAATTGTTAAAACAAAAACCATTTTAAAATCAAAAATGGGGCGTATGATTTTAGCTAATTCAATTACGCTTACACCCGGAACACTTACTGTTGATATTAAAGACGATACATTATATATACACTGGATTGACGTATGTTGCGAAGATATTGATAAGGCAACCAATGCCATTGTTAAAAAATTTGAAAAACATTTAGTTAAAATCTATGGTTAATAAAATTCTTTTTATAGCAGCAATCATCATGTTGTTAGCTCTTTTGCTAACACTTTATCGATTTATTAAAGGGCCTGCCGCTGCCGACCGGTTGGTTGCTTTTGATGTGATGACTGTTAGTTCGCTGGCGCTTATTGCACTAATTGCAAATTTTGCATCCCGGGTAATTTATCTCGATGTGGCCATTGTTTACGGACTCCTCAGTTTTCTGGGTGTTATTATTGTTTCACGTTATCTGGAAAGGGGATTGTAATTATGGATAATATGTTAGAAATAATAGGTGCAATTTTAGTACTGCTGGGCTCAGTTTTCCTTTTTTTGGGTGCATTAGGATTGGTACGAATGCCTGATTTATTTAATCGCATTCAGGCAGGAACCAAAGCATCAACATTGGGAACTTTTCTTTCACTCATCGGATTATTGTTGATTACACCCGAATGGTGGGGCAAATTGATTTTATTAATGATATTTATTTTAATTACCAATCCTGTTTCATCACATGTTTTGGCAAGAGCAGCTCATTTTATTGGAGTTCCATTGGCTGATAAAACGGTAACCGATAAATATAAACAGGAAGAAAAGACACTTTCGATTAACGACGAAATAAAAAACGACACGCATGATTAATCTTTTAATAGCAATTGTCATCGGGATCTTAATTTTGATTATGGCCATTATCGCCATACATAATAAAAGTCTTGTAGTAGGCATTATAGCAGCAGGAGCAGTTAGTTTATTTGCTTCCATTCTGTATTTACTACTAGCCGCACCCGATGTTGCAATGACCGAAGCCGCCATAGGCAGTGGACTTTCTACGATTATTTTCTTTTATGTACTCAATAAAATCAAGAGACAAAATGGTTAAAAACTCATTCATATTGGTTTTGCTATTAGGCTTTGTATTTCTGTTCTTCAATCTTTTTGCTGATTTTAACGGAAATACAGAACTTAATAAGCTTGCCGGACATTATGCCGGTTCGGGGCATGAAGAGGTTGGCGCCGCTAACCTTGTAACTGCAGTAATTGTTACCTATCGTGGATTAGATACATTAGGCGAGGTTACCATTTTGTTCTTATCGGCTGCCATTGTCAGTTTCTTGCTTAAAATTGAAACATCCACAACGGATGACCGGAAACTTAGAGCAACAAGTGAAATTTTAGATACTGCATCAAAAGTTTTAGTTCCCGTG
>JBNJFS010000080.1:0-9387 GCA_051747085.1 Bacteroidota bacterium | reverse complement strand
TTAAACCGTTTAAAATTGTCATAATCGTTCGAATAAAGAAATGAATCGGCAGGGATTATTAAATTTCTTTCATCCATAATCTCATTGTCTTTAACTTGAGTAGCTTTTGAAAATACTTTATTTAAATCGTAGCAGATAAACTCACCCAATTGATAGGGCGAAGTTGATACCCAGACTTTTAATTCTTCGGGTTTGAAAATAACTGAATGGTGTGCAATGAGCTGATTAATTGCTTTTTCGTTTCCCATTCCAATGTTTTGGTCTTTTAATCCTTTTTGATCGCGTAAAATATCGGCCACGTTAAAAATAGTAAGCTCGGGAGTTTGTTTTAAGAGTTCTTTAACGCGCTCAAATCGATAAAGCGTAGCGTAATCCGATGTTTTGGCATCAATAATTTCGGAGCGTTGAAGTTCATTACTCTGAAAATGGTTGCTGGCAATCAGATAATCATTACTGGTTGTATATAATGCTTGTTTTTTGGGAGATTTTTCAATGGTAACCGTTTTATGATCTTTTGCAGAACCAATGAACAGTTGTTCAGCGACAAATGTTTTTCTTTTTTCAGCAATAGCGTATGCTTCATCGATAGTTGAAGCATATTGCAGAATTTCTCTGGCTACAAGAGAAATAGGTGTAGCAGCTCCAAAAGGAATATCCGATTTGGCCGCATTCAGGGTTACGGTTAGTCCCTGGTCGTTCATCCCCGATGTAGCACCAATCATCCCGCCCCAGGTAACGATCATAAATTTATGCCCCTTTTCAGGGTTACAGAACATGATAACTTTATCTTCAGCAAATTCATCCCCTACGTAAAAATCGAAATTACGTCCTATGATTAACGAACTGTCCGATGAGTAACTATCCCATCCAGCGAAAGCTGTACAAGCTACCAAGTTCATATTTTGCAGGGCATGGCCAATATCGTGGGCAGCATGGTAATTTAATATCCGGTGGTAATTGGGCCCGATGAATGAAAACTTTTCGGATGCTGATTGAGAAATACCATAAATTTCTTGTTGATATTCCGGAATCACATGTTTGTCAATATTACGGTTAAAAAAAGCAATAAAACTTTTCAGAAATTTAAGGTACGATTCAGATGGAATCATTTCCTTTATTTGTTTTACGAAAGCATCTTCCTGTTTATAAATCAAATCTTTGGTTAATTTACCATTAATTACGCCTCGTTCGTAAGCTTCTCCTTCTATATACATTTCCCATAACCCATAATTATTTTTCTGTAACCAGTTGTTTTTAATAGAATAAAAGGTTGAGTCAACCACCAGCTGTTCGTACTCTTCTGTTGGTGAGTCTTGTATTTCAGGAGGAGAAATTTTGGTTGTAATTTTGAAAATTACCAATAGAATCAGGAAAACAATTATTAAAACAGCAATTGTTTTTAAAAATATACGAGTTATTTTCTTTAACCTATGCATTATTAATCTTTTCTAATAAATATTCCATACCCAAAAGTTTGGTACACGTTAAAACAGCTCCAATAGTTACTCCCAATACACCGTGAATGTTTACGTTCTGACCGCTAAGCAAAAGATTGGGAATTTTTGTTTTTGGCGATATTTTGGTTCTTAACGGATCGTTACTATCATGAAATATCCCGTACATAGAGCCGTTTTTTGTTCCTGTATAGGATTTCATCGACAGAGGTGTTGATGTATAATAACGTTGAATACTTGATTTTAATTTTGGGAACTGTCTGTTAATTTGTTCAATTAAACGATTGGCTTTTTGTTTTTTAAATACTTCGTAATCATCTCCTCGTTCCCCGATATTTAGTTTTTCCCAATGCTTTACTTCATCATAGGTCATATATGTCATTGCAATTGCCGTTCCGGCATATTTGCCCTGGTTATTCACTGGCTGTGTCAGGAATAAGAATTCTTGCGGCCATTTTTTATGATGATAATGAGGAATACTCCAAACGCTGTTTTCATTAAAATGATAATAATTATAATTCAAAAATTCAAAACTGTTGGGTTTTAAATCCATATAAACAACAAAAGCAGACATTGTTTCTTCCAAGTCATTAATTCTTGAACGATACGATTTACGTAATAATTTAGTGTCCGTCATTTTTAGGGTAAGAGACGGATGAATAGCTGAAATAAAATGATCGGCTTCAATAATATGACCATTACTTAAAACGGCCGATTCAATCTTATTCTGGTTTACATTAAGCTCAATAACTTCGCTATTATTTATCAGCGTTCCACCATTTTTTTGAATAGAATCTATTAAAAGGTCGGCAATCTGGTGACTTCCACCGATAAAGCGATAAGCTCCCTCAATTAATGAGTTGGTTATTAAAGCATGAATGGCTACGGGTGTTTTATCAGGGATGCCGGCATATAACATATTGTTCCCTGCAAGTACATTTTGTAGGGTTTTATTCTGTGTAACCGATTGAAGAAAATTACCGATACTTTGTTCAAAAAAGCGATGTTCAATATCTAACCCAACATTTGGCCTTAAGTTATAGAGTGGGAAATGTTTGCAGATTTCTTGTATTTGATAAGCATAATTTTTTATTGCACTTTTTTCTTCAGGAAAATCTTTAGCGAGTGTTTCAACAAAATTATCATAGCCCTGGGCATACGAATAAATTTTTCCTTCAAAATTGATTTTGTCAAACGCATCAATGTCTAGTCGCTGAAGTTTTAGTTTGTCAGCAATTCCTGTATATTTTAAATATTGATAAAGATTTTGGCCCTTGCTTAATCCACCAACATAATGCACTCCGGTATCGAAGATATTACCGTTTCGTTTAAATGTTTGTAAGCATCCACCAAACTGAGGTTGTTTTTCCAGAATGCACACTTTTTTTCCTTCTTTGCTCAGGATATTCCCGCAAATTAATCCGCCCAGTCCGCTTCCTATGATAACAACATCGTATTTTGACATTTCTATTTTTTTCTAATTACATAAACTACATTCGAAGTAAGTTTGGTATGGTCAATTACTTCAATTTCTGTATCATATTTGTTAAACATGGCAAAAATATCGTCCGAGGATCTGAAATACAGCTCTCTGGACTCATCGGCCGTTTTGTTAAACTGCATAATTTGGGTAGAGAATATTTCGGTCCATTTCGTTCCTTTGTGCCGGTCTTTTAATTTTGTATTGGCATCGCGTATAATTATCATTCCATTCTCATTCAGGTTATGGATACAATGTTTAATGATTTTTTCCTGTTTCTCCTCCGGAATATAATGTAACACATCACTTAAAATAAATACATCGGCCGGTTGAAATTCAAATTGCGTGACATCGGCACATTCAAACTGTATATTTTCATTTTTTAAGTTGCAGTTGTTAGCTACCGAAATTTTTTCACAATCATAGTCAATCCCTGTAATTTGCCTGTCTTCCGAAACAAAATGCAACATATAGGACAAAAAACCATATCCACAACCCATATCATATATTTTAGCTTTTCGCGGGATTAATGAATCGAAAAGTTCGTAATTATTTTCCAGTCTTAATTTAATCCTCAGGTACCATTCCAATACCGGGCCTTTGTAAATATAGTTTTTTATCAGCTTATCGCGATAAAATTTTGTATCTTCAATTTCTTCCCGCATATCATTGTAAACCTTGCGAAAATAGCGGCCGATTTTTTTTGCTCTTTCCGAATAGTTATCGCCAAAATCTTTATTATCAGGAGTTATACGGTCTAAATAATTAGCGGTAACCAATCCTTTTTTTACCAGCAAATCATCTCCTTTAGTCATGCAATAGCCTGTACCATGCAATACAACAGGCAGAATATCAAGCTTTAATTTTTCGGCAATATAAAAGGCTCCTTTATGAAATCTCCTCATTTTAAAATTTACTGACCGGGTACCTTCAGGATAAACTAATATCGAAAATCCGTCATCGACTTTAGCTTGTAATTTGGGTAATATTTTATCGTATCCTTCAGATATCGGATAAAAATCGGCCATCTGAACCAGTTTACCATAGATTTTACTTTTCTGTACCCAGTCGTTGGTTAAAATTATCACTTTTGGACTTAATGTCATATTATAAATCAAATCGATATGCGACTGATGGTTACAAATAATCACCGCAGGTTTTTTTAGTTTTTCGTTATGAGGGTTAATGATGTTTTTTTTGATATTAAACATGGTATAAAAAAGGGCGGAAGCAGAGAGAACAATGGAATAATTATAAATCAATTTGATTTTTTTGTTTTTGAGATGCAAAATTTTAAACAGGATAAATCCTACCATAGTTGAAAAAAATGAACCCAGAATAAAAATGGCCCATGCAAAAAACGAAGCAATGGTGTCGAGAAGCGAATAAGCAACTTTTCCTTTTTTCTTTCGATTTAAAATGATGAGTTTAAACAAGGCAGGTTCTATCGTATATGAAATAATAATGACCGATAAAATCCCGATAATGGATAATAATGCCATGGATTTCAATGCCGGATGTTTGGCAAAAATCAGCACACCAATACCGGTAATGGTTGTAATTGCTGATAAGAAAATGGATGTTTTATAGGATGGAAGATTTTTTACTCCGTATTTATATTCCTGCAACAATCCGCGCATGATAAAAATACTGTAATCGATACCCAGTCCGAAAATAAAAGTGGAAATGATGATATTAAAAATGGTAAATTTTATCCCGAAAATTCCCATAATACCCAATGTCCAAATCCATGATAACGCCATGGGGATGAAGGTGAGCAATGCCAGTTCTATCCGCCCGAAGGAGAGTAAAAGAATAAGAAAGACTACCACTAGCGATAGTTTTACTAATACGTTGAAATCATCTTTCAGCACCCGGATTAAATTATCGGTCATGAATTTTTTATCAAAAACAATCGTTTTTTCATTTTCGGCAAATGATTCGTATATCGCCGGTTTATTGTCTTCGTCGGCTTTTAAAATGCTTACAATCGTAGTAATGTCATCATTTTCGGTGATATATTCATCTAAAAACAACTCCCGCAATTCGGCTAATTCATTTTGCTTAACCGGCTTAAAATCTTTTTCCAGCAACTTTAAAAAGGGGGTAAACGATTCCGGTTTAAATTTAGATTGATTGCCAGCCCGGATTAAATTTTCTTTTAACGCTGCTTTCTTTTCCGAAGTCCAGTATTTATTCCATCGGTTGATTCTTGCTTTTTGAAGCGAATCGGAAATTAACAGTTTACTTACCGAGGTATATTGCGATATTAATCCTTGTTGTTTTAACTTTTCCAGTTCAGGGATGGCCTTTTCGGTGTTTTGTAGGGCATTTTGCAGGTTGTCGCCTGTACTAATTACATAAACCGATTTTTCGGTAACATGAGCAATTTTATTCAGGTCGGCTTCGGCTTTTTTCAGTTCATCCGATAAGTAGTTCATGGTATCCATATCGCCTTCGAACGATGTTTTTCCCGACCAGGAAAAAGCAATGATGGTAAAAACGATAATGCCTGCAATCAGAATTTTATTTTTTTCGTATGGATATGAAGTAATTTTCTCTATCCATGATTTTTGTTGATTTTGTAAAGCCTTTTCGTAGTCTTTGGATTTTAAAAAATGCGGAAGCACAATAAGTGAGAAAAGAGCTGCAACAGAAACACTGATAGCCGCAAATAATCCTAAATCCTGTAAAGCCTGTGAGCTTACAAACAACAAACAAAGAAATGCCGAGGCAGTGGTAATGCAGCTCATTAATACCGGAGTAGCAATATCTTTCATTACCTGTTTTACGTTCCCAATGGTGCGAAAATGAGTGAACAAGTGTAGTGCGTAGTCAACGGTAATACCGAGTAGGACAGAACCAATCCCAAGTGAAATGGCTGATATTTTTCCTTTGATCAGGAATAAAACAGCCAACGCCAGACTGCCCCCAAAAATGGCCGGTAAAAACAGGATTAAGAAAATACTTTTTTTCCGGAAAAAGATACTCATAAATACCAGCAGCACAATAACAGCAATAGTAATGGTGATGGAAATATCTTTTTTTATGCGTTGTGCATTTCCTACCGCTACCGCAGCAGCTCCGTAATATTGAGCCTGGATATCTCCGTTAAAAGAGTGTTCAAGGCTGTCAATGGATTGGCTGAGGACATGAATTAATTCACTGTTTTTTTGTGTTTCACCCGAGGGATGTGCAGAGGTTACAAAGAAGCTCAGGTTTTTTTTGTCTTTGGTAAAAATGCGATTTTGATATATTTCATAATTATCGCCTACCTGAAATGTGTTTAACTTATCAAGTATTATGGGTGTAAAGTGTAGCGGGTCTTTGGTGATATATTTTTTCATCGCCATGCTGGCGGGTGATACTAAGGTTTTAAAATTGCTTTTTATTGAATTCTCTATATTTTGTGCATTCAACCGCTTATCAATTTTTTTGTAATCGCTTTCTTCCAGGAAAAGGGGTAGATTTTCGAAGAATAAATCATACAAATCAATCATTAATTTATCGGAAACCTGGTAATTGATATCCTTAATGTATTCGGGTTGGTAGTTGATTAGTGAATCATAAAGCTGATCGGCAAACCGGATTAAATCCTGTGGGCGGGTCATGGAGCTATCCCTGAAGGAAATGTTTATAATCAGCTTATCCATGAAATTTATTTTCTGCGAAACTTTACTTACCCGTTGAATTTTTTCATCCGAAGGAAGCATGCGTGTTATATCTTCTTCAAATTTTAATTGGGAAACCAGCGAAATTGCTATACCAAAAATCACTATAATAAGCAGAGCAAAGGTGATTCTGTATTTTTTGGATGATTGATATAAATTGCTGAAAAAACTCGACATATAATTGATAGATTAGTCCTGATAAGATTCTACAAATTTTTCCTGCACAGCAGGTTTTTTTCTGAAAATTAACAACAAAATATAAGCAACGAGCCCAAGAATTAATGCCAGTATTACACCAAAAACAAGACTTCCCACAATATACTGAATTAAATTATCTTTAATCACATCCAGGGTTATTCCTGTGTTGTATTGCAAATTTATTTTATTGGCTTCAATAAATAAACCGCCGGTTTTAAAGCTTGCGTATAAAATAATTGGAATCATCGGAGGAATGCTGATATTCGATACTACCAGTACAATTACTTTGTTTAATTTTAAAACGTGAGCCAGGGCAAATGCAATCATCATCTGGTATCCCCAAACCGGTGCAACACCCATAAAAGCACCTAACATCACGGCAAATGTAATTCTGATACTGGGTTCATTGTTTTGCAGGATTTGTTTTTTGTAAAATTCACGGATATTTTTTTTATTCAGTTTTTTTATAAACTGAAAAGGTTTTACAATCAGCAAAGCATAAATTACTAAAATCGTATTTAAAACGCTTACCCGCGAAAAATCGCGAAAGGGCCTGAAATGAGATACCCTTGCTTCTTTGGGTGCATAATAAACCTGAATGGGAATGGTTGTTACTTCAACACCTTTCCAGGCTGCCCGGACAATGACTTCAACTTCAAATTCATATTTGCGGGTAAAAAACTTCATTTTGCTTAGGGGCTCTAAAGGATACAGCCTGAATCCCGACTGGGTGTCGGGTAGTCTTAAGCCGGTTTCGAACCAAAACCAGAAATTTGAAAACCGGTTGCCAAAGCTGCTTTTTCCAGGGATTCCATCCTGTTCCATATTTCGGTTCCCAATAATTATTGCATTGGGATGGTCGTCAATTTTTTCGACAAACCCAGGCAGGTCGCTCGCGAAATGCTGCCCGTCAGAATCAATGGTTATTGCATATTTAAAACCCTTTTCGTAAGCATGGCGGATTCCTTTCCGAAGGGCGTATCCTTTCCCTTTGTTTTTGGGGTAGCTTATTACATCAACCCGGTTAAATTGTTGCAGTATCTCATCCGTCTTATCGGTCGAACCGTCGTTTACCACAATCACCTGTTCGGTATACACTAAAACATCATTGACTACCTTTTTCAGTGTTTGGTCATTATTGTAGGTAGGAATAAGGACACAACATTTCTTTTCTTTAAAAAGCTCCCTGTATTTTTCCACTAAATCTTCCATCCTTTACCACAAAATTATTCTGCTTTAAAATTCCCCTTAAATTTATAAAAAACTTTATCCTTAAAATGAGTAACACTATTTACCCGAATGATGTTTTGTTCATCATCGTGTTTTATTTTGAGGTCTATTTCCAGGATATTGTTAATCTCAGGATTTACAACGGCCATGAATTTAATATTATCAGCATATACAAGCCTTACATCTCTTGCTTCAATATTTTCTACCACTTCTTTGATTAGCTGGGTAAGACAGACGCCCGGCACAACAGGATTGCCGGGAAAATGTCCTTTATAAATCTCGTGATCCTTATTTAGTTCGATAATAACTTTTATATTTTCCTTATCCGAAGGGTCAATTTCTTTTATGGTATAAAAATCTTTTAAAAGCATATATTTATTGAATTTGTTTGAGTTTTAAGCTAAGTTTTATGTTGTGATGCTTTAGAGAAATGGTTGACGGTAAATTATTATTATACGCATCCAAATTTACGGATATTTTTTTAGCATTTCGTTTCCACTGCTCAATCTTCTCAACTTGATTGTTTTCTTTGTTCATAAAGTAATAATATTGCCTTTTTTCTGCTTTAAAAACCCATGCTTTATATTTTTCTTCTACATTTTGTAATGTATAAATCCGGTTAAATGTGTTTTGCATCAGCAGCAGCTTAAAATCATCTTCAAATGTAGATATTATCGATTTTTTGTTTAAATAATCAATGCAATAAACTATTTCAAAATCCCCATTGTTCAGGGCAAAATCGAATATGTTTAATCCAAATTGTGTGGTTAAAGCAATTCGATAAGATTGTTCATCTGTTTTTTTAATAATCAGCAGCCCGCTGATATTTCGCTGGTAAAAATTGATATTTGTTTTGTATATCAATGTCTTCCGGGAATGGGGCAGCGAATAGGGTATTTCATTAGTATTTTGAACAGGGAATTCTGTTTTGGTTATATTTTTATAGGGATTTGAACAACCCAAAAGCAGAGAAAAAATAAAAAAAGGGATGATTATTTTTATTTTATTTATGGATGTCGAACTTATCATTGTCAATAGTTGTATTCAACTTTCTATTAATAAAAGTAATGCTTGTATAATCATCTGAACTTTCTGTCATTTTTATTTTAGCTACCGACAGATCCGATTTATCGATATATAGATGAATGGATTGCAGCATATCTTTCATTTCCGGCATTTTGGGCACTAATTTTAGTAAGTACTGTTGATTATTTTCAAAATATTCAACGGCAAATCGTTCACTGTCATGAAAAAGATTTCCCTGAATGGTACCGGTCATGATGTTATTGATTTCGCTAAACATTTTGTTCGACTCGGTATCGAAGCTGCTTATGTTTTCGTCATCTTTAATAAA
>JBNJFS010000079.1:0-9460 GCA_051747085.1 Bacteroidota bacterium | reverse complement strand
TAAACCACCACTCTTTAAACTCCAACCGGTAGCCATCAAAATCCAGAATTTCCATAGGCTCTTCTTCGGCAACAAAATAATCTTTAAGCGCCTCCATGGCCTCTGTTTTTTGTTCTATTTTAAAGTTTAATTCTCCTGAGTTTTCATACTTTTTTATTTTGCCAATAAGCTCAGCCATCGTTTTGCCTTCATTTTTGAATCTTGATAAGATGTTTAATACGATTAATGCAGCCATTATTCCTGAATCGGAATAAAAGAAATCTCTAAAATAGTAATGGCCTGCCAGTTCGCCGCCATAAATCCCGTTGATTTCTCTTAGCTTTATTGCAGCATAAGCCCTTCCAACACGCCAGGTATGCATTTCTCCACCCAGCTCTTCCACATATTCTTTTACCGCTTTCGAAGTACGAATATCCTCCAGTACTTTCCCTTTTTCTTTTTCAAGAAAATAATGGCCCATCAAACCAATAATTAAATCGGGAGAAATAAATTGTCCTTTTTCATCAACAAACATAACCCGATCGGCATCCCCGTCGAAGATTATACCAATATCGCATTGTTCATCTACAACCGTTTTTTTAAGGTCGGCAACATTTTCTTCAATTAGCGGATTGGGTTCATGGTTTGGGAAACTACCATCCAATGCATCGTATAAGTAAATGGGATCTTTGCCCAGTACTTTTTTGATTAAAAATCCGGCCATTCCATTGGAGCAGTCTACGGCCATCTTCAAATTAGAGTAATCCTGAACATAGGTCTTCAGGAATTCAACATATTCATCCTTAACTTTGTAATCAATAATTTTTCCTTTTTTATGAGCTATCGTAGCTTCCCGTTTTTGAATCATCTCTTCCAGTTGTTTAAGTCCGGTATCATAACCAACAGGTAAGGCATTAAATTTAGAGATTTTCATTCCGTTGTACTCGCTCGGATTATGCGAAGCCGTTATTTGAACAGATGCTGCAAATTTATGTTTTGCCGTAATATAATAAACCATTGGAGTGGTCGAAATACCAATATTGTAAACATTCGCTCCGCTATCTATAATTCCCTGTGCTAAGTACTCAAAAATCTCATCGGAAGAATTCCGTACATCGCGGCCCACTAAAACATTATCTGCCTGTAAAAGCTCCGGAAGAAAGTATCCTATTTTGTAAACATCATCTTTATTAAAATCTTCGTTGTAAATCCCTCGAATATCGTATGCTTTAAATGCTTTCATATTTAATTGGTTTTATCGTGTTTAAAATAAGGAAAAAAAGAAGTCAATGATAGGTTGACTTCTTTAAGAATTTGAATACAAAAATGCAAAAAAAATTTATTTGGTTAAAGCTTTTACCGGTTCTATTCCTAAAGTTGTTCCTTCCTGAATGGCTTTTAAAACAGCGCCACCCCCTGTAAAGATGTAATATTTAGGACTATCAAGCGCAACAATATATAATCCGGGGAGTAATCTTTTTAATTCCTGCATAGTATCACCCCCTCCATAAAGTTTAACGGCTTCGTAGTTTTCGTCGATAAGTTCGTCCAATGCAATAGTTCCTTCATTAAAGTGAGGGGTAAAGCCCATCACTGCATTAACGAAAATGGTTCTGGCGGCAGAAAATATTTTTGTGATTTTCTCCTCCTGAAATGACTCTTTGGAAATATCCAGGATATAGTTCAATTTTGTGCCCGGTTTTAATTCATGAATATTATGTACGCGGAATTTTCCTTTTTGTCGTCCTTCTAATGTATCCGATTCAACAATAAAGGGTAATTCAACCAACTTTCCCGGATACTGTTTACTAAACTCAACAAACTCTTTGGCATGTTTCATATCTTCTTCAGATATCCCTTTGATATCCAACCCGTATTTTGCTGATAAATAGGCATTGTAAATAACACCCCCCAATACCAGGTAATCTGACTTTTTTATCAAAGCGTATAATGAATCAATTTTGGTGTCAAATTTAGAACCTGCTACTACCGCAATAAAAGGGGTTTGAGGACTGTATATCCGTTCCAGGTTCTCGATTTCTTTTTGCATTAAGAATCCTGCGTATGAAGGTAAGTATTTGTTAACACCAACTGTTGATGCATGGGGTTGCCAGGAGCCAAAAGCATCGTTTACAAAAATATCGGCTAATCCTGCTAATTGGTTGGCAAAGCGTTCCTGCTCGGAGCCTTCAGCTTCTTCGCCTTGAAACCAACGGGTGTTTGGTAAGTAAATACCATCAATTTTCCCTTCTTGTAATTCCCGGATATAATGATTGACAGAGGTTTCTATGCCGAGATATCCTTTGTTTTCGTGCGGATAAAAATCCGGCACTTTCATATTTACGTGCAGTTTATTTCTTAAATATTCAACAATAGGTTCAACAGAAGTGTCTTTGCTAATCTTTATCTCGCCTGTTTTTTTATCTCTCGGACGGCCTACGTGGGTCATTAAAATTATCTTTCCGCCTTTAGCATTGATATGGTAGAGGGTTCCTATGGTTGCATCGATACGGTAAGGGTCATGGATCTCCCCTTTTTTTACCACATTATGATCAACTCTCACCAAAACCACTTTTCCGTCTAAGTCTGCATCCTGTATGGATGGAATATTGTATTTATCAAGCATCTTAACCTCCTTTTTTTGAACTTGCCTACCGACAGGTAGATTTAATTTAACTATTAGAAAGGAAACACAATATAAATTAAAATTGTTTCTTTCGCAACCCCATTTACAAGTCTTCTGTAATTGCTTTTAAAGCGGGCAGCTGTTTACCCTCAATATATTCGAGCAATGCTCCGCCGGCTGTAGAAATATAACTTATTTTATAGGCTAAACTATATTTATTAACCGCCGAAATTGAATCACCTCCGCCAATTAATGAAAATGCTCCTTTATCGGTTGCCCGTGCCACAGCCATAGCAATTTTTAATGTCCCCATCGAAAAATTAGACATTTCAAAAACACCAATTGGACCGTTCCATAAGATGGTTGATGAATTTTCTATGACCTGGGTAAACTGGTTGGCCGATTTTATGCCAATATCTAATCCCATCCATCCATTTTTTATTTTATCAACCTCGCAATGTTCAATGTTTGCATCGTTTTTAAAATCATCAGCTATAATACAATCTGTAGGCAGATAAAGGTTTACTCCATTTTCTTTGGCTTTGGCCATAATTTTTTGGGCTGTTTCAAGGTGGTCATTTTCTACCAGCGAATTTCCGGTTTCTCCGCCCAGTGCTTTAATAAATGTATACACAATGCCTCCGCCAACAATCAGATTATCAACTTTTTCAAGCAAAGCCAGGATAATATGGATCTTGGTAGACACCTTAGAACCTCCAATAATGGCCGTAAACGGACGTCTGGCTTGTTTTACCACTTTATCGATATTGTTTATTTCATTTTCTACCAGGTAGCCCAACATCTTGTCGTTTGGGAAAAATTTTGCAATAGTATAAGTTGATGCATGGGCACGGTGTGCAGTACCAAAAGCATTAAAAACGTATGCATCGCCCATTTCAGCCAGTTGACGAGCGAAATTCTCATCTGCCTCCGTTTCTTCTTTATAAAAACGCAGATTTTCAAGCAGCAGACACTCTCCCGGTTTTAGCTCTTTAGCAGCTATTTTCGCTTCATCACCCATGCAGTCAGGTACAAATTTTATCTCTCTATCAAGCGATTTATTTAAAAAAGGTAGAATATGTTTTAACGATAAGTTTTCATCATATTTCCCTTTTGGTCTTCCCAGATGTGTTAAAAAGATGATGGAACCACCATCGGCTAAAATCTTACGAACCGTGGGCAGTGCAGTTATAATCCTGGTTGTATCAGTTATTTCTTTGTTTTCATTAAGGGGAACGTTAAAATCAACGCGCATTAAGACTTTTTTCCCTTCGAAATGATACCGGTCGATGGTTAGATTTTGTTTTATCGCCTTAATGCTTGGTAATTCTTTCCCCTCGATATATTCAAGTAGAGCTCCGCCTGCCGTTGAAATATAACTAATTTTGTGTGCTAAACTGTATTTGTTAACGGCAGCAATCGAATCACCCCCTCCAATTAATGAATAAGCACCTTTGTCTGTAGCGCGGGCAACAGACATTGCTACTTTAAGAGTACCCATTGAAAAACTAGGCATTTCAAACACGCCGATAGGACCATTCCAAAGAATTTTTTGGGAATTCTCAATCACCTCAGCAAATTTATTGGCCGACTTTATTCCAATATCCAGCCCTATCCATCCATCAGGAATCTCCATGATATCGCAATGTTTTACGTGGGCATCGTTTTTAAATTCGTCGGCTACAATGCAATCCGTAGGCAGATAAAGTTTTACGTTGTTTTTTTCAGCTTCTTTAATGATTTGACGGGCAAAATCAAGGAAATTATCTTCAACTAATGAGTTTCCAATATTTCCACCCATGGCTTTAGCAAAGGTAAAGCCAATTCCTCCGGCAATAATCAGGTTATCTACTTTCTCAATTAACGCTTCGATGATATGAATTTTAGTTGAAACCTTTGACCCTCCCAAAATGGCCGTAAATGGATGGATTGGTTGGTATAAGATTTTATCAATATTCTGAATTTCATTTTCTACCAGGTATCCAAACATACTGTCTTTAGGAAAATTTTTTGCAATGGTATAAGTTGATGCATGAGCTCTGTGTGCTGTCCCAAAAGCATTGTTTACATAAGCGTCTCCTAGACTGGCCAGTTGTTTAGCAAATTCTTCATCCGCTTCGGTTTCTTCTTTATGGAAACGTAAATTTTCAAGTAATAATACCTCACCGGGTTTAAGATTGACGGCAAGCTTCTCAGCTTCTTCGCCAACACAATCTGGTGCAAATTTTACCTCACGGTCAAGCACTTTTTTTAAATGAGGAAGTATAATCCTTAAAGACATTTTTTTATTATACACACCTTTGGGTCTTCCGAGATGAGTTAACAGAATGATTGCACCTCCTTCGGCTAATATTTTTTGAATGGTAGGGATAGCTGTAATAATTCGGGTATCATCGGTGATCTCAAGATTTTCGTTTAAAGGGACATTAAAATCTACACGCATGAGAACTTTTTTCCCTGAAAAATTATAATTGTCAATAGAATACATGGTTTGTGCTTTTTTAGGTATTTGAAGGGATAAAGATATAAAAACTGGAATAATTATTTAAATATTAATTTTTCAGATATTTTCTTTATTTAACAGATATAAATTGTTTATTGTTATTTTTGTTGATAATAATTTATTTTATCTATTAATGAACCGTTTATATGCAGTTTAAAGAAGTTGTTGGACAGCAGAAAATTAAGGAGCAATTAGTTTATACGGTTAAAGAAAATCGTATTAGTCATGCCCAGTTGTTTTTGGGACCTGAAGGATCTGGCAACCTGGCTTTAGCGATTGCTTATGCACAATATATTTCATGTAATAATAAGCAGGAGAATGACTCTTGTGGCACTTGTTCATCGTGTCAGAAATTTAAAAAGCTCATTCATCCTGATCTGCATTTTGTTTTTCCGGTAGCTACTTCTCAGGCTGTAAAAAAAGACCCTGTTAGTGATGATTATATTAACCAATGGCGTTCAGCAATTATTGAAAATCCTTATTTTAATCAACACAGATGGTTCGAAATCATTGAGATAGAGAACAAACAGGGTTTTATCAGTAAAAACGAGAGTACTGAAATTTTAAGAAAGTTAAATCTAAAAACGTTCGAATCAGAATACAAGGTTATGATTATTTGGTTGCCTGAAAAGATGAATATTTATGCAGCCAATAAATTGTTGAAGTTTATTGAAGAACCCCCGGAAAAAACATTATTCTTTTTGGTGTCCGAAAACTCAGAACAAATTATCCCAACCATTTTGTCCCGCACACAATTAATAAAAATCCCTAAAATTGATAATGATAGTTTACGCAGGGCTATTTGCGACCGGGCAGAAGTAACCCCAAAAAAGGCTGATGATATTGTTCATTTGGCCAATGGAAATTTTTTTGAAGCTTTGAATTTAACCTATACCCGGGATGAGGATAATGAGCATTTTGAACGGTTTAAAAACCTCATGCGCCTGGCATACCAATGGAAAGTTGTTGAAATTATAGATTGGGTGGATGATATTGCACGGATTGGAAGAGAAAAACAAAAAGGATTTTTAGCCTATTCAATACGATTATTACGTGAAAATTTTATGTTAAATATTAATCGTAAAGAGATTGTATATCTTGCGCAGGAAGAGTACGATTTTTCTGAAAACTTTTCTCAGTTTATTCATCAGGGAAATGTGGGTAGGCTATATGAAACGTTTAACAAGGCTTATGGTGATATTAGTATGAATGCGTATAATAAAATTGTTTTTCTGGATGTGGCATTAAAAATTGTAAAATTGATTAAAAAGTAAAATTAATTACTTTTGTAAACTGAAAGACTCTTAAATTAATTGATTTTTTTGATTAATTGATAAGAATAAATGGAAGAGAGAAAAAAGGAGAGATTGTTATGAATAATAAAGATAAAGAAGATAATACCCCGATTACAAATATTTCTCAATGTGGATGTATTCAACCCGAAAATTGCAGTAAGTTAGAGACATTTGACTGGCTAAAGTCCGTTCCGCAGGTAAAACAAAAAATTGATATTGTTGAAGTACACTTTAAAAATACGCGCAAAGAGTTTTATGTAAATACGAATGGAATACGATTAAAAAAAGGGGATATAGTGGCGGTAGAGGCATCACCAGGTCATGATATTGGAGTTGTTTCCTTAACCGGAGAACTGGTTTACCTCCAGATGAAAAAACAGGGGGTTTCACCAACAGAGCAGGAACTTAAAAAAATATACCGAAAAGCAAAAGCGGCTGATTTGGAGAAGTGGTTCGAGGCGGTTATGTTGGAGCATAAAACGATGCTTAAAGCCAGAGAAATTGCTGCAGACCTAAAGCTTAATATGAAGATTGGGGATGTAGAGTACCAGGGCGATAGAACAAAAGCTATTTTTTATTATATTGCTGATGAGCGGGTTGACTTTAGAGAATTGATTAAAGTGTTGGCCGAGACTTTTAAAATAAGGATCGAGATGCGTCAGATTGGTGCTCGTCAGGAAGCCGGCCGGATAGGTGGTGTTGGACCCTGTGGCCGGGAGCTTTGTTGCTCGACCTGGATTACCAATTTTGTTTCGGTAACAACAAATGCAGCCCGATATCAGGAGCTTTCTTTAAATCCTCAGAAATTAGCCGGACAGTGTGGAAAACTAAAATGTTGTTTAAATTATGAACTGGATTGTTATATAGATGCTCAAAAAGACTTCCCTTCACTAGATATTGTTCTGGAAACAGAAAAAGGCCCGGCATATCATAACAAGACAGATATTTTCAGAAGAATTATGTGGTATTCATTTGATCGGGACAATGTGGTGAATATTACTCCTGTTCCTGTTGATCGGGTTAAAGAAATTATTGAGTTAAATCAAAAAGGACAAAAAGTAGATGCTCTGATTGACATAACTTTAATAGAAGAACGAGGACTGGATTATAAGAATGTTGTAGGACAGGAAAGCCTCACACGTTTTGATGAAAAAAAGGGAAAACGACGAAAAAGAAAAGATAAAAAAACAGGAAATAGAAAAAAACGTCCAAAAAATGATAAAAGACAAAAGAAATAGTCTCATTTTACTTGTTAGTGTTTTCATGTTTTTTTCATGTGATTCCAATAGAGTTTATGAAAAAAATAAAGAAATTCCGGATCTTAAATGGGAGTTAACGGATACTATTATATTTGAAGTGCCCGTTGAGGATACGATAAGTCCCCATAATATTTATTTTAATGTTAGAAATTCCTCAAAGTATTCCATGCAAAATTTGTATGTGTTTATTCATACAAAAGCACCAAATGGGGTGACGCTTACTGATACTTTCGAGTGTTACTTAGCCGACGATAAAGGGAAATGGACAGGTAGCGGTTGGGGTGATTTGTATGATAATCAGTTTATTTATAAAAGAAATATTCGATTTCCTGTTTCGGGTATTTATACTTTTAAATATATTCATGGTATGCGTAACGAAACGCTTCAATATATATCAGATGTAGGAATTCGGATTGAAAAAGTTAATATCCGTTAGAGAGAAAAAATTAACATATTGTGGCAAAAAGAAAGTTACAAAGGTTTGCCGAAATGGATACTTTCGGGCATGTTGTACAACCTTCCTATAATGAAGTATTTCAAAAAGATCATCCTTTAAAAGGAAAATGGAATCACTCATTTTTCAAAAACGATTACCCGATTGTATTAGAATTGGGATGCGGGAAAGGTGAATATACCGTTGGTTTAGCACAACAAAATCCGAAGATAAATTTTCTGGGAATAGATATAAAAGGCGCCCGCATGTGGTGTGGTGCAAAAACAGCACAACAGGAGAACCTTGATAATGTTGGGTTCCTGAGAACAAGAGTCGATTTTATAGCTTCTTTTTTTGCACCCAGTGAAATTGAAGAGATTTGGATTACATTTCCCGACCCACAGCCCAAAAAATACTATAAGCGACTTACTTCAACAAAATTTCTGAAATTTTATAAATATATACTGAGTCCTAATGGATATATACATCTCAAAACAGATAACAAAGCGCTTTATTTGTATACCAAAGAAATAATTAAGGTTAATAATCTTGAACTTATAGTAGATACGGATAACTTGTATAATTCTAATGTTGACGACTCTGTTTTAGCGATAAAGACTTTTTATGAGAAAAAATTTCTTGAGAAAGGGCTACCAATACATTACTTAAAATTCAAATTAAATAATACAGAAGATCTTGAAGAACCGGAACAATAAAAATGAACGTTTTTTTGAGAAAGTGTATAGTGTAGCTCGAAAAATCCCTTTTGGAAGAGTTACCAGCTACGGTGCTATTGCTTCATATCTGGGTTCTGTGAAATCGGCCAGGGTAGTGGGATGGGCAATGAATAGTGCTCCCTCAGAAAAAAAGTATGTTCCCGCACATCGCGTGGTTAACCGAAACGGATTACTTACAGGAAAGGATCATTTTGGAAACACAAATACAATGAAGCAGCTTTTGGAGAATGAAGGAATTATGGTAAAGGAGGATCGAATCGTTGATTTTGATAAAATTTTCTGGGATCCCTCCAAAGAAATACCCCCGGTAAAATAAACCGGTTGCTTGTAGTATAAGAATTTGTTAGCTGTTAATGCGTTGTGTTTTATAAAACCTATATGTTTTATGGTCAGAATATAAATTATATTTATCTTTACACCGTTAATTTAAATTAAATAAAAATAAGCGAATCATGTCATATAGTAAAAAGCAAATTTTACAAGCCTTACGAAATGTGAAGCATCCCGAAACAGCCCAGGATGTTGTTGCAATGGGAATGGTAGATGATATCTGGATTGAAGGTGACCAGGTAGGTTTTACCCTAAGCTTCAAACGAGCAAATGATCCTTTTATCAATTCTATGAAAAA
>JBNJFS010000078.1:0-9500 GCA_051747085.1 Bacteroidota bacterium | reverse complement strand
ATCGACTCCGTAATGGCTGTAGCCAGATGTTCTGTGGCTACCGAAATTTTATTATGTTCCCAAAGTTCTCCTACCCGGTACAATGTTTCTTTAATATACTCCTCGTACAATTTTTTTACAGAGATATCTTCTTTCAGATATTGATCTACCAATTGATAACTTTGCCTGCGATCACCATTAATCAATGCAAGAAGGAAATCTTTATATTTAAAATCATTTATTAACGTACAATTTTCCATAGCGGCAAAATATTAAAAGGAGGAATGAAAAGTAAAACCCTGATATATTGAATAAATACGCAAAACAATTCCTAAAGTTATAGTTGTCATCCTATTTATTCGTCTGATATCTCCAACAAAAGATTCCGGTAAGCCGAAAACAGTTTCGACTTGGATACCATACCCACGTATTTTGCATTATCAATAACCGGCAGATTCCATGCTTCGGTAGTCTCAAATTTCTCAATCACTTTTTTCATCGAATCTTTATAAGAAATATATTCAGGGGGTAATATCATTAAATTGGTCACCGGGGTATCATACATCTCACGGTCGAACATAATTTCGCGAATATTATCCATTAAAATTAATCCGTTTAAGATACCTTCCTCATCCACTACAGGAAAAATATTCCGATTCGATTGCGAAACGACTTTCACCAAATCTCCAAGGGTTGCATCCACATCAATGGTTGTAAAGTCCTTTTCAATCACCGATTTCAGTTTCATAAAGGTAAGCACCGCTTTGTCCTTATGATGCGTGATTAATTCTCCTGATTTAGCCAGCAACACGGTAAAGATGGAATTTGGCTCAAAAATTTTTACCGTAACAAAAGCAATGGTTGATACAAGCATTAAGGGTACAATCAGTTCATATCCTTTTGTTGTTTCGGCAATTAAAAAGATGGCAGTAAGCGGAGCATGTAAAACACCACTTAAAACACCCGCCATACCAACCAAGGCAAAATTACTTTCCGAAATATTTAATCCAAACACATTTAAAGTATGAGCCAATAATATTCCGGTGATAGCTCCGGTGAATAATGAAGGTGCAATAATACCCCCAATGCCACCGCTAATTATGGTAATGGATGTAGCAAAAACTTTTAATAATAATAAAGAAATAAAAAACGAATAAAAAAACCATATCGAGTGTTCCAGATGCAAAGGAAAATTTGTTTCCATAACCGATTCATAATTCTGAGCGAAAATTGCTTTAATAATCTCGTAACCTTCACCATAAAGCGGCGGAAATAAATATAAGAGTACACCCAAAATTATCCCTCCAAACAATAATTTCCGCAAATCGGATATTTTTGCGGCTATTTTATCAACTTTAAAAAACACCCTGGTGAAATAAACAGAAGCTAAACCAGACAAAATACCAAGAATAATATAAAACCCGGTATGATTTACATGATAATGGTCTTTTAAAACAAACTCGAATAAAATTTCGTCTTTAAAAAACACATTCGTTACAATTGCTCCGCTAACAGAAGAAATCAACAACGGAATTAATGAAAAACGGGTTAAATCAATTAAAAGAACCTCGATAGCGAAGACAATAGCTGCAATTGGAGTATGAAAAATAGCAGAAATAGCTCCTGCAGCACCACAAGCCAAAAGCAACGTAACCTCTTTATAACTTAATTTTAACCATCGCCCGGTATTGGACCCAATGGCTGACCCTGAAGAAATAATGGGCGACTCAAGCCCTATAGATCCACCAAATCCGGCAGTTAATATTCCTCCAATAATGGAAGAAAAAATTTTATGCGCTTTAACAAGACTGTTTCTTTTCGATATTGCATATAATATAGAAGCTATACTATGTTTAACCTTATCACGCAATACAAAACGGGTAAAAAAGAAAGTTAAAGTAATCCCGATAACAGGATAGATAAAAACTAACAGGTTATATTCATCAAAGCCTTTATTTTCAAGCAGTTTCTCATGCAGATAAAAAACGGCTGTTTTAAGCGACAGAGCCGCTAATCCTCCTCCTAATCCTACTAAAGCACTAAGTATTAAAAAATAGGTCCGCTGACTAATATGTTGTTCGCGCCAGATTAAAAATTTCAGTAATAGAGATTGCTTCTTTTTCTTTCCCATTCCGGAATTTTTAAATACTTATCAATAAAAATAAGTATTTTTTTTGAGGAAAGAAACAGTATCTATATTTAGCTAATATTCAGAAACCTGAACGAGTAAATCGCGATAGGTATTAAAAATTTTGGACTTGGAAACAAAACCTACATACTTTCCGTCTTTCATCACCGGAAGGTTCCAGGCTCCGCTGGTATTAAATTTTTTCATTACCACCTCCATATTATCGGTAACATCCACAATTTCGGGTGGCGAAATCATCACATCCGAAACAAATGTATCGTCATAACGCTCCCTGTCGAACATAACCTGGCGAATATTATCGAGTAAGACAATTCCCACAAGCTCTTGCTTTTCGTTCAATACCGGAAAAATATTCCGCTTGGATTGAGAAACAGCTTTTACCAACTCACCTAACGACTGGTCAACATTTACCGTAACAAAATCTTTTTCAATAACACTATCCAGTTTCATTAAGGTTAAAACCACCTCATCTTTATGATGAGTCAGGAGTTCGCCTCTTTCGGCAAGCCGTTGAGTGTACATCGAATGCTTTGTGAATGACAGAATAGTAATATAAGCAATGGTGGAAGTAATCATCAGAGGAATAAACAAGCTGTATCCGCCGGTTATTTCGGCAATAAGAAAAATAGCAGTTAACGGAGCATGCATCACACCGGCCATAAGTCCGGCCATTCCGACCAGTGAAAAATTACCCATGGGTAATTCAATATAATTAAACGAATTAATTAATCTTGCCAACCAATATCCGGTTACACCGCCCACAAAAAGAGTGGGGCCGAAAATGCCACCTATACCACCGCTCCCATTGGTGACCGCCATGGCAATTACCTTTAATAACAAAAGCACACCCAAATAGATAAGTATAAGCCATTCTGTTCGCGAAAAAAAAGAAAAAATACGACTTTCGGGAATTCCTTCAATGGTTCCGTTTAGCAATGACTGAAGGGTTGACGTTCCTTCGCCGTACAATGATGGAAATAAAAAAATCATTACAGCAAGTGTAAACCCTCCGATTAAAATCCTATGGGTATTTGATTTAATTTTATGCCCATACGATTCAACACGCATGGCTGTTTTAGTAAAGTAAAAGGATATTAACCCGCATAATAATCCCAACAAGATATAAAATGGAATATTATTTAACGCAAAGGGTTGCGTATTGAGTATCGTCAGAACCACCCCTTTCCCCATTAACAGATAAGCTACTGTTGCTCCGGTTACCGATGAAATTAATAAAGGAACAATAGAACTTAATGTCAGGTCGAGCATCAACACTTCAATGGCAAAAACCAACCCTGCAACTGGAGCTTTAAAAATCCCTCCGATAGCTCCTGCGGTACCACAAGCGAGTAACAGCGCAACCGATTTAAAATTTAACCGGAAATAATGACCCAGATTCGAGCCTATAGATGCCCCGGTTAATACCACAGGTGCCTCTGCTCCAACCGACCCGCCAAATCCGATAGTAAGGGTACTGGCAACTATTGACGAGTAGTTATTATGTGATTTTATGCGTCCGTTATTTTTTGAAAGGGCATATAAAATTCTGGATACTCCATGGCTGATATTATCTTTAACAAAAAACTTTATATACAATACGGTTAAAGCAATACCTGCCAAGGGCAAAAAAAGGTATAAATAATTAAACCCGCTTTGAAAAAAACGTGTCGATAAAAAATGATGGGTATAATGAACGGTTGATTTAAGCAACACAGCTGCCAGGCCGCTTAAAATACCAATAACAAAACTAAGGATTAATACCAGTTTACGTTCACTGATATGTTTATTCCGCCATATAAGTACCCGTCTTGAAAACCGTTGTCCTCTCTTAAATCTGAATAACACAGCTAAATGGATTAATTAAAATTGTTGCAAAATTAATCAATTGTTCCGATCTTAATATTTAAAATCAGATTATTTTAGTCTTCAGAAAATTTACTTAATAAATCCCGGTAGGCAGAAAATACATTTGCACGGCTTACAAACCCAACATATTTACCCTCTTTAATTACAGGTAAATTATAATGATTGGTTGTTTGGAATTTGCGGGCCACATCTTCCATCGACTCTTCGGGCGAAACGGTTGGCGAAGGCATAAACATTAATTCTTTTACGTACACTTCATCGTATAATTCCCTCTTAAACATAATTTCTCTGATATCATTAATAAAAACAATCCCATGCAACTTATTTTCTTCGTCAATTACCGGAACAATATTACGTTTCGATTGGGAAATAACTTTAACCAAATCACCCAGTGTTGCTTCTTCGTTGATGGTCAAAAAATCTCTTTCAATTAACTGGGTTACTTTAAGCAATGAAAGTACAACCTTATCTTTATCATGCGTAAACAATTCACCTCTTCGGGCCAACTGGTAGGTATATACCGAATATTTTTCAAAAATTCGTGTGGTGGCAAAAGATATACTAGCAGCAATCATTAATGGTAAAAACAGCTCGTACCCACCGGTAGTTTCAGCAATGAGAAATATCGCTGTTAGTGGTGCATGCAAAACGCCGGCGATTAATCCTCCCATTCCAATTAATGCAAAATTGCTTAAGGGTAACTCTCTAATTCCAAAATAATTGATAAACTTAGCAAACATTAGTCCGGTGTTGGCTCCAATAAATAGCGTAGGAGCAAAAATCCCTCCTACACCTCCGGCGCCAAAAGTTACTGAGGTGGCAATAGCTTTCATAAAAATTACCAGTAGAAAAAAGATAAATACAAAGAATACATTATCTTTTAAATCATAAAAGATACTATTATTAAAGAGATGACTGTTATCACCATGTAAACATCCATTAATTGCCTCATACCCTTCACCGTAGAGCGAAGGAAAAAGAAAGATGAGTAAACCTAACACTAATGCCCCGATTCCCCATCTATAAAAGCTGTTGCTTAAATGATCAAATCGATTTTGAATAAACTTATACATCCGGGTAAAATAAACAGAAACCAATCCTGCGAATACTCCCAGTAAGATATAATACAATAAATTATCAATTGTAAATTTCTGAACTACGGTAATAGGATACAAAACATCCATTCCCAGAAACAAGTATGAAGTAATGGCTGCCGAAACCGAAGCAAAAAGCAAAGGGAGCAGTGATGACAAGGTTAAATCGAGCATTATTACTTCCAGCACAAAAACAATGGCCGTAATGGGTGCTTTAAAAATGGCCGACATGGATCCTGCTCCGGCACAGGCCAGCAACAAAAGAATTTGTCGGTAATTTAGTCTGAAAAAACGCCCGATATTGGATCCCCAGGCTGCCCCGGTTGCTACGGTTGGCCCCTCTAATCCTACCGAACCTCCAAATCCTACCGTAACAGCACTTGTTATAATGGAAGAAAACATATTGTGGGGTCTGATTTTACCGTTATCTTTAGAAATGGCATAAAGCGTTGTAGGAATACCATGGCCTACTTTTCGTTTTAAGATGTAACGCGTAAATAAAATAACCAGCAAGATACCTACCGCAGGATAAACAAAATATAAATAATTTTGATATTGAAAAACAAAGCTTCTGGTAAGAAGACCTTGTATAAAGTGAACCGAATTTTTAATAATAACTGCTGCAAAACCAGCAACGATACCAACCAAAATACTCAGGAAAATCATAAACTTCCTGTCATCAATTCTTTTTACTCTCCAAATTAAAAACCGTCTAATAAAAGATGATTGTATGGCCATTTTAGTATTTTAGTCCATTATTTCTTCTGATTTTACATAAAGTTGTAAAAAAAACGATTTTTTTTCAATATCCCTTAAAAATTCCAACTTTATTCAAACCATCTTAATAAATACGTGTTAATTTTCTAAGTTTGCAATTCTTAAAACAATATCATATGATAACATTTGAAAAATTCACCCTTGAAAATGGACTGAAGGTTATTGTTCATCAGGATACATCCACTCCGATAGTTGCTTTCAATCTATTGTACAATGTAGGTTCGCGGGATGAGATGCCAAACAAAACCGGGTTTGCCCACTTATTTGAGCATTTAATGTTCGAAGGCAGTTTAAACATTCGCTCTTTTGATACTGCATTGCAAATGGCAGGTGGCGAAAATAATGCATTTACCAATAATGATATTACCAATTATTATATAACCCTTCCCAAAGAAAATATCGAAACTGCTTTCTGGCTGGAATCAGACCGTATGTTTAGCCTTGACTTCTCGGAGAAAAAATTAAGTATACAAAAAAATGTAGTCATTGAAGAGTATAATCAGCGATACTTAAATCAACCTTACGGTGATGCCTCTTTATTGTTAAGGCCTTTGGCATATAAGGTTCATCCATACCAGTGGCCTACCATAGGTAAAGATATTTCTCATATTAAAAATGCTGATTTACAGGATGTCAAAGATTTTTTTATGCATCACTACGCACCTAATAATGCCATCCTTTCTGTTGCAGGAAATGTAACCACCGATGAAATAAAAACGCTGGCTAAAAAGTGGTTTGGGACTATCGAAAAGCGTGAAATTTCCAAACCCGAAATCCCTAAAGAGCCTCAACAAAGAGAACCCCGTTTTATGCGGGTTGAAAGGGATGTTCCTTTCGATGCTATTTATAAGGCATATCATATGAGCGCTAAAAATCATCCTGATTATTATGTGGCAGATTTGATTTCGGATATTCTTTCCAACGGAAAATCAGCAAGGTTATATCAAAAACTGATAAAAGAAAAGCAGCTTTTTAGCGATATCAACGCTTATATCACAGGCGATATGGATGAAGGTCTTTTTATGGTTGCCGGAAAACTGATGAAAGGCGTTAGCATTGATGAAGGCGAACAAGCCATTGAGCATGAATTAAAGAAGCTAATAAAGAATACTATCGATGATTCAGAAATTGAAAAAGTAAAAAATAAGTATGAGTCCGTTTTTCAGTTTGCCCATATCAGCGCACTCAATAAAGCTATGGATTTGGCCTACCAGGAACTGTTAGGCGATGCGGAAAGGATAAACCATGATGTTAAAAAATTCAGAGCCGTTACCAGGCAAGATATTCAAAGGGTAGCAAAAAACCTTTTTCATCCAAACAACTCATCTACACTACATTACTTATCGAAAGAAAATTCATAAAGCCATGATATTAAACCGTAAAATTCAGCCTGCTTATCAAGATATTCAAGAAATAAATATTATCAATCCAACAAAAGTAAAGTTGGAAAACAATGTTATTGCACATTTTATTGATGCCGGAACACAGGAAATAGTAAAAATCGATATTATATTCGAAGCAGGCAGCTGGTTCCAACCATCACCGCCCATTGCAAGTGCTACCATCGAAATGTTAATGGAAGGCACTTCAACCTTTTCGTCGCAACAAATAGCCGAAAAATTAGACTATTACGGTGCTTTTATTCAGCCTCAGCCTACCAAAGATTTTGCCAGTCTTTCGCTCTTTACGCTAAAAAAATATCTGCCCCAAACGATTACCATTCTTGAGGACATCGTTAAGAATCCATCATTCCCTCAACACGAGTTAACCAATTTCATGAATAAAAAGAAACAACAGTTTATCATCGAAATGGAAAAAGTTTCCAACTTAGCGCGCAGGACATTTAACGAACAAATCTTTGGAACAAATCATCCCTACGGAAAAAATGTACAACTGGAAGACTATGACTCACTAACCCGGGAAGCATTGTTTGATTTTCACAAAAAACATTACACCCCGCAACATGGAAAAATCATTGTTACCGGTAAAATCGATGATGCTGTTATTGAAACAATACATCAGCATTTTGGGAATAAGGACTGGGGAACAACCCGGAAAATAGAATATCCACAACAGGTTTCTCGAGATGAAATTATCAAAGAAAAAATCATTGAAAAAGAAAATGCCAAACAATCAGCTGTTCGAATGGGGATAAGAATGCCCACACAAACCCATCCCGATTTTATAAAATTAACTATTTTAAACACCATCCTTGGCGGTTATTTTGGTTCGCGGTTAATGAAAAATATCCGTGAGGAGAAAGGATATACCTATGGAATAGGCTCGTTATTACTATCACTCAAACACGAAGGTCTTTTACTTATTGTATCAGAGGTAGGCGCCAACTATGCTAAGGAAACAGTAAATGAAATAATTAAAGAGATAAACCGTTTAAAAGAAGAAAAAATAAGTAACGAAGAATTAACCCTGGTAAAAAATTATATGATGGGAGATTTTTTACGGTCATTCGACGGACCTTTTGCACTATCAGAGAGTTACCGTTCTATTATTGATTTTGATCTCACCCCCGATTTTTTCAACCGGGGGATAAAAGCTATTAAAACAATTACACCGGAAGAAATTTTGCAGCTGGCCAACCAATATTTAGTAGAAGAAAATTTTGTAACAACCATTGCCGGGAAATATGAATAAATATGTTTAAATTTCGTTAAAAAATAGTGAATTATCTGAAACACATATTATTTATTTTATTCTTTGCTGCCATAACTATATTGTTCGGCTATGGCCAAACTGTTCCTACCATGAAAAATGTTTCGGTGATTAATGAGCAGGGACATGTAAGGTTAAGTTGGGAATATGACGGGACTGAAAATTTATTAATAAAAAGAGATACAATAGAAATTAGTGGGCTGGTTACAATAGCAAAAATTGAAGATTCTACTATTACATCTTACATTGACACTAATGCGCAAGCACATGTAAAACCCAGATCTTATATTGTCCAAATTGATCGATCTGGTACCTCTATAGGAACAGCTATTGTTTCAACATATCATTTAACCTATGATTACGATTCATGTGCTAATGAAATTCATCTTGCTTGGACTGATTTACAAGATGATTATTTAACTACCAATGAATGGAACCCCAAAAAATTTACTATATATGTAAATGAAGAAGGCAATCTAAAAGAATTTACAGCCGAAGCCTCAGAAAATTCCTTTACGGTTGAAGATATTAAAGAAAACACAAATTACACGTTTAAAATAGGTGTAGAGTGGGAAGAAACCGATTCCATGGGATTTTCGAACCCGGTAAGTCCATTTACCGAAATGTCACAAAGCCCGGATTACATAAATGCTATTTATGCCACAGTTGAAGGAGAGAATACTCATTTAAAATTCGAGATAGCACCCAACTCAGAATTATCTACCTATATACTATTGTATTCATCATCACCCACAGGGAGTTACGATACATTAGAAACCATAAATACAACCGATTTTGAGGTTATAACGACCCACGAAAATTCAAATCCAGATACTGAAATAACCTATTATAAACTGGTTGCCATAAATAATTGTGGCAACATGTCCACGCAGTCAGATATTATAAACAATATCCTGCTTACCGTAGAACGTGAAGAAAATATCCAATCATTAAGCTGGAATTAT
>JBNJFS010000077.1:0-9627 GCA_051747085.1 Bacteroidota bacterium | reverse complement strand
AATTTTTAAGGTCTTCTGATATGTTTTCCTGTTTTTGAAATCTCCGGGTAGTAAGCTAAGAACAATAAAAGGCAGGTTGAAATAATAAAGAGCAGAAATATCAAAACGGATACCCGGGAAAAATATTTTTAATGATTCTGATGCATTAAGGGTCCCGAAATAATCGATATTGAAAAGATAAAACAAAATTCGTGATAAACTAAACAGAGCAATGAGTATTAAAATACGCAGAAAAAATAATTTTACATGATATAAATAATTCTTCATCTTAATCGCTCGCTTATAAGTCTTGATTATTCCAAACTACAAAAATATATACAAGTTTGTTAACCACCAAATCTCAATAAATAGCAAACAACACAGACCTTACCAATATCAACATGATAAAAAAATGATAGCCAAACGATTAATAATTTTATGCGTTAAAATATATGTTGAAGAAACTATATGTTAAAAAACAATGTTTTAGAGAGCATTTTGGTTAAAAAATATTAGTCATATTTCCTGAATTAAGGTACTTTTGCATAAAAAATATTACTTATGAAACCTTCACATATTGAACACATCGGAATTGCTGTAAAAAATCTTGATGAGACTGTTAAGTATTACGAGCAAGTTTTAGGTCTTACATGCTACAACGTTGAAGAGGTTAAAGACCAGAAAGTTAAAACCGCTTTTTTTAAGGTGGGCGATACCAAGATAGAGTTGCTTGAATCAACCGACCCGGAAGGCCCAATCGGTAAATATATTGAAAAAAAGGGTGAGGGCATTCATCATATTGCTTTTGCCGTTGAAGATATTGAGGAGAAACTGAAAAAAGCCGAAGAAAATGGGGTAAGGCTTATCGATAAACAACCCCGAAAGGGTGCTGAAGGATTAGATATTGCATTTTTGCATCCCAAATCTACCTTTGGTGTACTTACCGAATTATGCGAGGATAAAAGTAAATCATAAATTTAATATACATATTTATAAATAATTGCTTTCAGCCCAATGAATAAACAGGATAAGATAAAACAATTAATTGATTTAAGAGCTCAAGCCAAGCTTGGTGGTGGTGAGAAAAAAATCGAATCACAACACAACAAAGGTAAACTAACTGCTCGCGAACGAATTGAAATTTTACTCGACGAAGGGAGTTTTGAAGAGTTTGATATGTTTGTAACCCACAGGTGTACTGATTTTGGGTTAGAAAAGAAAAAGATTTTAGGTGATGGTGTAGTTACCGGTACCGGAACAATTGACGGACGTGTGGTTTATCTTTATGCTCAGGATTTCACCGTTTTTGGCGGTTCTTTATCGGAAACTTTTGCAAAGAAAATTTGCAAAGTAATGGATATGGCCATGAAAGTAGGAGCTCCTGTCATTGGAATAAATGACAGTGGTGGAGCTCGTATCCAGGAGGGTGTGAACAGTCTTGCCGGATATGCCGAAATTTTCCAGCGTAACATTATGGCGTCGGGTGTAATCCCCCAGATATCAGCTATATTTGGTCCATGTGCCGGTGGTGCCGTTTATTCTCCTGCATTAACCGATTTTATTATGATGACCGAAGATACCAGTTACATGTTTGTAACAGGTCCTAAAGTAGTAAAAACGGTTACCGGTGAAGATATTACTACGGAGGATTTAGGTGGTGCACAAGTACATTCTTCCAAGTCGGGTGTTTCTCATTTCTTAATTGAAGATGAAGAAGAAGGCCTCCTTTTAATCAGAAAACTGCTTAGTTTCCTGCCTCAGAATAATTTAGAAGAACCACCTATTATTGAGTGTAACGATCCAATCGACAGGCTTGACGATGCTTTAAATGATATCATCCCTGAAAATCCAAATCAACCTTATGATGTAACCGATATCATATATTCATTAGTTGATAATAATGAATTTTTAGAAATCCACCGACATTATGCAAAAAATATAGTTGTTGGATTTGGTAAGTTTGATGGAATGTCGGTAGGCATTGTTGCAAACCAGCCAAACTTTTTAGCCGGAGTTTTAGATATTGATGCATCGCGAAAAGCTGCTCGTTTTGTTCGTTTCTGTGATGCTTTTAATATCCCGATTTTAACACTGGTTGATGTTCCCGGATTTTTACCCGGTAGTAGTCAGGAGTATGGTGGTATTATTATTCATGGTGCAAAACTGATGTTTGCCTATGGAGAAGCTACCGTACCCAAAATTACAATTACATTGCGTAAATCATACGGAGGAGCCCATGATGTAATGAGCTCGAAACAATTACGAGGTGACATTAATTATGCATGGCCATCAGCAGAAATTGCCGTAATGGGGTCGCGAGGAGCTGTTGAAGTGCTTTATGGACGTGAAATTGCTGAAATTGAAGATCCTGATGAAAAAGCAAAAGCCATTGCTGAAAAAGAGGACGAGTATAGAGAAAAATTTGCTAATCCATATCAGGCAGCAAGCCTTGGCTATATTGATGATGTGATTGAACCCCGTAATTCCAGGTTCAGGATTATTCGTGCATTAGAAATGTTACAAACGAAGAAGGATATAAATCCTCCCAAAAAACATTCAAATATTCCATTATAAAAAAGAATTTACATGTTATCAATAATAGGAAATATAGGAATTGATTTTTCTGCCATCCCCGGACAGGGCGCAACCATAGCTATTGTTGGTTGGATGATTGTTTTTGCTGCTTTGATTTTACTGGTTGTTGTTTTTACACAAGCACCCAAAATTATTTATTATAAAACCAGAAAAAAACTAAGAGAACAATCAAAACAAGCAGATATTTCTAATTCAGATTTACACCTTCCGGGAGATACAGGTGCAGCCATTGCTATGGCTTTGCATTTTTATTTTAGCGAATTACATGACGAAGAAAGTAATGTAATTACGATTAAGCGGGTAAGAAAAACGTACTCTCCCTGGAGTTCAAAAATTTATGGATTAAGAGTTTGGCCAAGAAAATAAAAATTAAACAATGAAACAATTTAAATTTACAATTCGTGGTAACGACTACGAGGTTGAAATAAAAGATTACGAAGATAATATCGCAATCATTGAAGTTAATGGTACTCAATATGAAGTTGAGGTTCATCAAAAAGAGATGAAAACAACCAAAACACCTAAACTTGTTCGCTCGAATGTTCCGGTTGAACGGAAGGATAGTAAGATTAAGAAATCAGTGAGCAGTAGGGCCTATTCGCTTAAAGCTCCGTTGCCCGGGAATATATTCAAAATCCTTAAAAATGAAGGTGATGAAGTGAAAAAAGGCGATACCATTATGATTATGGAAGCCATGAAAATGGAAAATAATATTCAATCGGAAAAGGACGGAAAAATAACTAGTATCAAAGTTAAAGAAGGAGATGCTGTTCTGCAAAATGATGTGTTAGCCGAAATTGAATAAATTCTTAATCAGCGTAAATAATTAAAAAATACTATGAAAAAGTTTTGGTTAGTCATTGGCACATTTGTTTTGATTTTCTCCGGAGTTTTCTCTGCAAATGCCGATGATTTAAATAAAATTCTTACAAAAGGTAAATGGGTAAATAAATCCGACGGATACAAGATTAGTGCCACGAATGACAGAACTGTTGAACGATATAAATCGATACGTTTTAATGAAGATCAGACTTTTGTATTCGATTCAATAAAAACAAAATTTGCCGGTGAATGGACTGTTATTGATAATTGTATCTATTTAGAGTTTAATAATCAACAAATAAACCCTAAAGAAGCAACTATTGCAGAGGAGCATTTAATCATTGATGGAGATGAGTTTAAAAATTATTCGGGCGCAGTGGCCGGATTATTAAATTTCTATGAATATACCGGAGTTTATAATGCTACCCCTGGTCATCTACTAATGATTGTTGTAGGTATATTTTTTATTTTCCTCGCGATTAGATATAATTATGAGCCCTTATTGCTTATCCCTATTGGATTTGGAATAATTATCGGCAATATTCCTTTCTTTCAGGCCGAAGGCTTTAACTTGCAGTTAGGAATCTACGAAGAAGGAAGTGTGATGAACTACCTATACTTCGGTGTTCGCCAGGGGATTTATCCACCACTTATTTTCCTGGGAATTGGCGCAATGACTGATTTTTCATCGTTGATTTCTAACCCACGATTGATGATTCTTGGAGCTGCTGCTCAGATAGGTATCTTCTTAACATTTTTAGGTGCTTTGGTATTGGGCTTTACCCCTGCAGAATCAGGAGCAATTGGAATCATTGGTGGAGCTGACGGACCAACAGCAATTTTCTTATCCTCAAAACTGGCTCCACATCTTATTGGACCTATTGCTATAGCAGCTTACTCTTATATGGCGCTTGTCCCTATCATACAACCACCATTTATGCGATTGTTAACGTCTAAAAAGGAACGTAAAATTAGAATGAAACCCCCACGTTCGGTTTCTAAGTTTGAAAAAATTATGTTCCCGATCGTTGGTTTGCTTTTAACAGCTTATATTTCACCAAGTTCATTGCCTCTGTTAGGGATGTTATTCTTTGGAAACCTGTTAAAGGAATCAACCGTTACCCGGCGATTGGCCGAAACCGCAAGAAATTCATTAATCGATATTGTAACCATTCTATTAGGCTTAACCGTTGGTGCTTCAACTCAGGCTGATGTATTTTTAACTCCCCAATCGTTAATGATTTTTGGATTAGGTGCATTATCCTTTATGATAGCAACCTGTGGTGGATTATTATTTGCTAAGTTAATGAATGTGTTCCTCAAAGGAGATAATAAAATTAATCCGCTTATTGGAGCCTCAGGTGTTTCTGCTGTTCCCGACAGTGCCCGGGTTGTACAACACGAAGGCTTAATAGCCGATCCAACCAATCACTTGTTAATGCATGCTATGGCTCCCAATGTTTCAGGAGTAATTGGATCCGCTGTAGGTGCCGGTATTTTGTTAAGTTTCTTAATGTAAAAAATATAGAATTATGAAAAAGTATAAATGCAAAGTTTGTGGTCATATTTACGACCCTAAAGAAGGTGACCCAAAAGGAGGTATCCAACCGGGAACATCTTTTGAAGATATCCCTGACGATTGGAAATGCCCAATTTGTGGTGTGACAAAAAAGGATTATGAACCCTTAGATTAGTAGGTTAACTTATTATATCAGTAAAAGAGATGACAAAAGTTTTTTGTCATCTCTTTTTAATTTATCCTTACGCTATCCCAACTTGATTGTATAAGCTGATGTAAAGTTATTGATGAGATATCAGCCTCCTCGATAATTACCATTCGAACAACAACGGAAACATGAGCAAAAATGAGTTGAATAATAAATTGCACCGGTAATTTTCTTAAATAACCCCTTTCAATTCCTTCTTGAATAAACTCAATGGCCGGTTGATAATGTCTTTGGTTGATGGCTCTAACTTCATTCTTTTCTAATGGAGATGAAGCATAATGCTCAATAAACGCAAACTTTTGAGGGTTTTCTTTAAAAAAATAAAATAGATTTTTCCATAGGAGAAAAAATTTATCTTTAAACGGCAAAGCATTATCCATATCATGAATAAATGCTTTACCCATTTCTTCTCTTAATTCTGAATATATTGTTTTTATTAAATCATCTTTGCTTTTAAAATAGTGGTAAATTGTACCTGCTGCTACACCTGATTCTTTAATAATTAATCCCATAGAGGTTGCATACAGCCCCATTTCTGAAATTAATTGTATCGTAGTGTCAATGATTTGTTGTCTTTTAGTCATTGTTTTTATATTCTTCAGCCATCTTTAAAGCCTCATAAGCGCTAACAATACCTCCGGTATAGGATAACTTCTTAAATTTAGTCTTCCATTTTATCAGTCGAAATCCTTGTTTGGGTTTGTAAACTTTTAAGTCGGGGTAAATTAGGGCTGATTTTTGAATGATTTCTTTTACCTCAACAGCCGATAACTCCGGATAACAGGATAGGAGCAGGGCAGCTACTCCTGAAACTACCGGTGCCGAAAAACTGGTTCCGTCAGCAATTTGATAATTGTTTTCGGGTGCCAACGATTTAACTCTTGAACCAGGTGCAAAAATATCAACCATTTCGTCTCCATAATTCGTAAAGCTTGAGGCAAAATTTAAATTGCATGTTTTTGTGTTTGCTCCAACGGTGATCCAGGAGTCTGCTAACGTATTATTATCAATTATTTTGGTGGGATATTGTTTTACCTTATCAATATTACTGGCATCGTTTCCTGCAGCATGTACTAAGAGCACGTCGTTTTCCTGTGCATATAAAACCGCTTCATCTACCAAATATTTATAGGGTGATAAATCTTTCCCAAAACTCATATTGATGATACGCGCTCCGTTGTCCACAGCATAACGTATTGCCTTTGCCACATCTTTATCTCTTTCATCGCCATCAGGTACTACTTTTAAGGCCATAATTTTTGCATTTTCTGCTATGCCGTCAATACCCAACTCATTATCTCTTTTTGCGGCAATAATTCCTGAAACAAAAGTGCCATGAAAAGCTTCAGGACCGTAAACATTGTTATTACCGTAATATTCGTTCATGTCTGTTACATCGTCACCGATAATTTCCCTCGGATTATAATCTGTATTCAGATGATAATCTAAAACGACATCGACCTGAGCTTCTATTTCTTCGAAAAAATTATCGCTGATACCAAACTTTACAAAATTATAAATGGTCTTAATTTCTTTCTTATACGATTTATCAGCTTCTCTTAAGCTATCCAAATCGTTTATTTCGATAGAATCTGTTTGTAAAACATCGGCAATGGTTTGGTAAGAGTTGTGGTACTTGTTTTTATATTTAAGAAAACCCTCTTTTTGCCGTTGGGCATTTTTTAAACTCTTTTGGTATCTTTTTGCTGCATCTTTATAAAGGGCATAATGTTCTTTTTCTTGATCATTTAACTGGCTTTTTCTTACATCGCTAAATTTCTTATGGTATTTTTTATAGATCCGCGTAATTTCCAGATTTTCGTGGGCAATATTTTCACCTTCAGCATTTCCTAAGAAATTCCACCCGTAGATATCATCAATATATCCATTATTGTCATCATCAATACCGTTATCCGGGATTTCGTCTTCGTTGATCCACATATTTTCTTTCAGATCTTCATGATTGATATCCACTCCACCATCAATAACAGCTACAATAACAGGTTTAGTGTTTTTATCTTTTATCAGTTGATACGCTTTATCAATTTCTGCACCATAAACCTGATCGTCTTTGGGCGATTGATTAAACCAGTCGTGCTCTACTTCCTTTTTTGCATTTTCGTTGTTTATGTCTTGATTTTGAGCTTTTAACCCTAAAAAAGAACCAAGCATTAATAAAATTAAAAGTGTTTTTTTCATTTTTTTTGGGATTTATATATAGTTAATTAAAAAAGAGAAAGTCAAGCTTTCTCTTTTATTAAACGTAAAAATAGTAAAATTATTTAAATATGGCTATCTCTTTATCCCCAGTTGATTTACTGTATGCTCTGAACATCATATTTGTATTAAACGGCATGGCAATATTACCTTTATTATCCACTGCAATAATCCCTCCGTCACCACCGGCTTCAACCAGTTTTTCATGAATAACTATATTGGCAGCTTCTTTTAAGCTTAAATTTTTATATTCCATTAATGCGGAAATATCGTGAGCTACTGCGTAACGGATGAAAAACTCTCCATGCCCTGTGGCAGATACAGCACAAGTATTATTGTTGGCATAATTTCCTGATCCAATAATAGGGGAATCACCAATTCTTCCGTATTTTTTATTGGTCATTCCTCCTGTAGATGTTCCGGCGGCCAGATTACCATGTTTATCTAAAGCTACACACCCAACCGTACCGTGTTTTTCTGCTTTTAGAATTCTTTGTAAACTTTCCCAACGATCCTGGGTATGGAAATAGGACGAGTCCACAATTTCTATCCCATGTTCCTTAACAAAATCAGAGGCTCCTTTTCCAGAAAGCATCACATGTTCCGATTCATTCATTACCTTTATGGCTGCCGAAATCGGGTTTTTAATATCACCTACACCGGCAACTGCTCCGGCATTTAAATTGCTTCCGTCCATAATGGAAGCATCCATCTCATTGGTTCCATCATGTGTAAAAACAGCTCCCTTCCCTGCATTAAATAAAGGACAATTTTCAAGGTAATTGATGGTTTTTTCGATAGCTTCAATACTGGTTCCGCCTTGGGCAAGAATTTTTTCTCCAATAGCTAACGCTTCTCCCAGTTTTTCTTTATAAACTTGTTGTTGTTCTTCATTTATATTTTTGTTGGAAGCATTCCCTGCTCCTCCATGAATTACAATAACATATTCAGGACGAGAGGACTGTTCTTTTTGCGTACATGAATAAACAACAAATAATGAAATACTAAAAAGGGCAATCAGTTTAAATAGATTTTTCATGATGATTTAAATTTAAATTTTATTAAAATAATGAAACTAATTTAACAATAATTTTACTTTTGTATAAAGTTAATAGATAAATAAAATGAAACAGCGATTAATATTTTTTGTAACCTATGCTTTTTACTGGTTAGTGTTATTTTTAGCTGCCCGGCTTTTTTTTCTTTTTTATCAATATCCTTTTTCCTTTGACTTAAGTTTTAGTGAATGGTTATTAACATTTATCTATGGAATTCGATTAGATATTTCATCTGTTGGATATATTATGGCCATAACAGGTTTAATGTTGAGTTTGACTTTTTTGTTTAGAGGAAAGATCATTCATAAAATTTTTAAACCATTTACTTTAATTGTTTTTGCTATTTGCTCCATACTAATAGTAGTTGATTTAGAATTATATAAAAACTGGGGATATCGAATGGATGCCACGCCATTGTTGTATATTACTCAACCCAAAGAAGCCATGGCATCAACCGAATGGTGGCTTGTTCTTTTGTTGCTGTTTGTTGTAACGGCACTTATTTTTTCAGGAAATTATTTTTATAATAAATTTCTTAAACCTAAGATTTTAGCTATTAAAAAAGGGAATCTGGTTACGTTAATGCTACTTATCCTTCTTTCAGGTACCATGATTGTTCCTATTCGTGCCAGTTTCGGAATTGCTCCGGTAAATACCGGGATGGTTTATTTTAGTCAGCATAAATTTGCCAACCATGCTGCAGTAAATGTGGTCTGGAATGTAATGCATTCATTGCTTTACCGGAAAAATACGGAAAAAACATATTATTTTATGCCCGATAAAGAGGCTCAAAAAATTGTTGGAAATTTAACAGATTACCGCAAAAATACAACCAATGTATTAAATAAAAAATATCCAAATGTTGTCATATTCATCTTGGAGAGTTTTTCTTCCAAGGTAATTGGAGCTTTAGGAGGAGAGTGGGATTCGACACCTAATTTTAATGAATTAGCCAGCGATGGATTATTATTTACAAATTTTTATGCCAACGGCGACAGAAGTGATAAAGGGATTGTTGCTGCCTTAAGTGGTTATCCTTCACAACCTACTACGTCCATTATAAAAACATCCAGTAAAACCGAATCCTTACCTTTTTTGTTTAAAAACTTTAATAAACTGGGTTACGAATCATGGTTTTATTATGGCGGAAATATAGACTTCGCAAATATGCGATCCTATTTTTTGAATGCTGAAGTGCAGCATATTATAACCGATCAACAGTTTGATAA
>JBNJFS010000076.1:0-9674 GCA_051747085.1 Bacteroidota bacterium | reverse complement strand
TGGCATTGTCCGGCGAGCCGAAAAACAAGCACAGTGAGCGTTAAAAAAAATCTGCTGTTCGAACCGAGCGTTTTGTGCGAGCTCGCCGAAGGCAACCACGGACCGGAGGGAAGTGCAAGTTTAGCCTGCATTATTCATAAACTTTATGAATAATGCTGCTGACGTAGGAAAAATTAAAGGTTTAATGATTATAAACCTTTAATTTTCCTCAGTCAGGGTTAACCTGTACTATTCATAAATATTTGGAAATATAATATTTATGAATACGTCAGGTTAGATTTTTTAGCTCACATCGCGTAGTTTTTCGAGTGAGGCGGGCGTAGCCTTGAATTTCTTTGCATACTTTCTTGTTTCAAGACAAGAAAGTATGTGGGGTCCGGGGCAAAGCCCCTGAAATAGAAAATTGGTAAATGGTAAATAAAATCAAGGTTTCAGAATGGATTCAATATTTTTATCGGACAACAGTGAAAAAGAATAAAAAAACCAAAGCATTTTACATTTCTTATCAACAGTAAAATTACTTTGGTTTACAATTGTTTTTGCAGTTTGAAAACAATAACTAAACTGCAGTAAATTAAAACTATTCTAATTCGAATGATATTTTTGCATTTACTGCATACGAAACAATTAAATTATTTTCAACATTCGCATTCATCTCCTTAATATAGATAGAACGAATATTCTTCACGGATTTAGATGCTTCCTTAACTGCATTTTGAGCTGCATCAGAAAAACTTTTTTCAGATGATGCAATCACTTCAATTACTTTGACTATTTTTTTCATAATTACTCCTTATTTTTAGATTATTTATTCAATGGTTATATCTCCAATTACATTATCTACTCCTTTCGTATAAGTTGCTATATCAATAGCTTCCTTTTTAATGGGGAAATTTGCTACAGCTCCTGTTAAATGAACGGTACCTTTATTTACATCAACACTAATTTTATTTTCATCAATAATAGGACTTCGCTCAAATGCTTTCTTAATATCTTCTTCTATTTCAATATCTTTTCCGGTTCTTGACATATTTACCTTTATTTTATTTACAACACCCAGTACTCCATGTATACCATTAACAATATCTTCAGCCTGATTTTTTCCCCACAAAGTCTCGACTGTACCTGATAATGTTACAATCCCTTCATTAGATTCTACTTTTAAATTTTCTGTAGATACATTACTTTGCCACCTTAAAATATTAAATATATTTTCGGTTATCTCCTCATCATCAGGCAAGTTGGATTTAACAGGAAGTTCAACCTTAAGATTGTTTTCCACATGATTAATTCCAGCTATCATATTAGCATTGGTTGCTGCCGATATTTTAGTAGCATAATTGGGTACTATCCCTTCTAATAGAGCTGTATTTCCTGAAACCTTAACCTGAATACTTTTTTCATTCAAACTATCATTCCAGGTTAACTGATCTATAATTTTTTGTTTTTTTACTTCATCTGACGATAACATTAAAATCCTCCTTTTTTTATTTATTAAGCATTCTAATTCAATGCCAAAACCGTTTTTTGTTCATTTGATTATAGTATTTAATTTTAACAACACATCGGTAATGTGCTTATGATATGGTATGTGGATGGTTGAAGTTTATTTTTAATCAGTATCTATCTCTCAGCGAAACAAATTGATTTTTAAATAACTGTGAAGTTATTCCTTTAAATGTGGAAAAACTCCACAATTATTTGCTGCGATCAGCAATCCTGTTTTTTTTATTATCAAACGACTCATTACTTGCCATAGGAGTCAGAGGGTTAGATATGTTTAACTTCAATATGTGGCATAATTTTTCATTAATAGTTAAACAAACAAAGACGAATTATTATAAGCATTTAATTATAAATTAAAAAAACGATTATTATGGAATTTTTAGCTATTTTATTTGTTGCAATTGGAGCTCTTATTATTGGAGCTATCTTTTATTATGTATTCAGATTCTCTGGTCCATGGGGCAGCTTATGGTCATTTCTGTTAATTTTAATTTTAGCAGGGATAGCAGCAAATGCATGGATTACCCCCGTAGGACCATACTATCAAGGCGTTTCGTGGTTTCCGGTATTGTTTGTAATTCTGTTATTTGCACTACTTATAGCCGCAGCCACTCCACCCCGAAGAACAAGAGTTGAATCAGAAATTGAAAGAGAAGAACCCGAAGCTGTTGCTTTAGGTGGCTTTTTCTGGGTATTAATGATTTTTTTATTAATAGCTGCTATATGGGGTATAGCCATTTAATTAAAACGAATAAAAACAACAAAGGGGTAGTTAACGAAACAAACTACCCCTTTTTAATTTTAATAACCCCTAAGAACGTATTTCTACATTTTCAAAAAAATCAGTTCGGCTTTATATGCCCCCTATTAATCCGTTAGTTTATCTTTTATTTCCGTTAAGTCTACAGCATTTTTATTCATATCTTTCCAGGGATCTTGTTTTTGGCTAATCCTGTGAAATATGTTGCTGATGTTATACTTTTGTGGGTCAAGCTCCTTATCTTTAATTTCATCCCAGTCTAAAGGAACTGCAACAGGTGCATTGTCAATAGCTCTTAAAGAATAGGGCAGGATGCTTGTTTGTCCATATGAATTTCTGAGGTAGTCGACAAAAACTTTATGGCCTCTTTTATTTTTGGATGTTTCGGTAGTAAAATTCTTATCATCTCTTTTGGTTACTATTTCGGCAATTTGTTTTGCCACATTCCTAATATCGTCAAAATCATCTTTTTCTTTTAAGGGTATGATTACATGAATACCTTTCGAACCTGTTATCAGGGGATAAGAGTGAATATTACCCTGGTCCAGTAATTCCTTAAGCAAAAGGGCTCCTTGTTTTACTTTCTCAAAATCATTATCGGAAGGGTCGAGGTCGAAAACCATTTTGTCGGGTTTATTTACATTTGATTTTTTACTTAACCATCCGTGCAATACCAAACTGCCCTGATTCGCGAGATAAACTATCGTTTCCTCCTTGTTACAGTTTACATACTCAGCTTTTCCGTTGCTTTCTTTTTCTTTTATTGTAATCGTCTCTATCCAACCGGGGAAGTAATCCGAAATCTTTTTCTGGAAAAACCCCTGCTCTTTTATTCCATCGGGAAAACGTTGCATAACCAGTGCCCTGTCAGTTGCATAGGGAGCAATATTTTCCCATATTTTCCGATAATATTCTATAATATCTGCTTTGGTAATATCCGAGTCAGGATAGAGTATTTTATCTGTTTTTGACAAGGAAATTTCTTTATTATTGATTTTAATTTTTTCCTGATTTGCCATGATTTAATTTTTATTAAGTTTTTAAGCCTTTTCTTTAACTACATCTTCTGCATCTTTGTCGTGCCTCAGGCCCTGAAAGCTGGGGTGCCGTAATCTATTGTCATTGGTCCATTCCGTAAACTTAAACTCTCCTACCAGTTCAGGTTGAATCCAGTGTACATTTTTAACGTTGATATCTTCCTGCTCAAAAGGATTTGTATCAATTTCTCTTTTTTTCATCTTGTCATGCAATTCTTCCAACACTTTATCACTAAACCCCGTACCCACTTTTCCTGCGTATTGTAGTTTTTTATTTTTATAGAATCCAATGAGTAAAGCTCCAAAACCGATTCGCTCGCCCTGAGGCTCGGTATATCCAGCGATAACCAGTTCCTGTCTGTTTTCACATTTAAACTTTAACCACTTTTTAGATCGTGAATGCACATAACCGGCCAGGGCATCTTTGGCAATGATTCCCTCCCATCCCTTTTGGCAGGCTTCTTTAAAATATGCTTTACCATCTTCTGTAATGTGAGCTGAATATCTTATGGGATCGCTAAATTTAAGGGTTTTATGCAATATTTTCTTACGCTCTTTAAGAGGCATCTTGCTTATCGCATAATCATCAATATGCAGTATATCAAAAATATAGTAGAACACTTTAATTTTGCTTCCAGATTTTTTTTGTTTATCATGCATTCTTTGTTGTAGTTTCGAAAAACTGGTTTTGTTGTTTTCAAAGGCTACTATTTCGCCATCGACAATAAAATCATATTTCTGATTCTCAAGTGCCTCTAAAAGTTCCGGATATATTTTATTAAGCTTCTTTTTGTTTCGCGACATGAGGTTTACCTCTTTTCCCTTTTTAAAAACCAGGCATCGCTCGCCATCCAGTTTTCTCTCATAAATCCAGTCTTTATCAGAAAAACGCTTGTCGGTTAGTGTGGCAAGCATCGGACTAATCCAGTCAGGTTGATTTTTCTTTTTAACCTCGGATTTAAAATCCTTAGGAATGTCATCAAGAAGTTTACTCATTATTTTTTCTTTTTTGACCTATCGTTTTTCATTTCTTTTTCTACCTCTTCAACTTTTTTTCCCGAAAGTGCAGATTCCGGTTCACTACTTACCGGGTTTCTTCGGGCATCGGCTTCCTCATCATCCATCTTTTTGAGCAACCATTTATTGTCATCGTCTCCGCCCGTGTTGATTAAAACGTACCCACCTTTTAGTTTTTTCCCTTTAAGGTAGATTTCGATCTTTCCATCTTTAAAGCTATCGGCCATTGATACATCCTCTTTGTCTTTTCTCAGATTTTCATATTTGCCGTAGTCCCAAACAATAACGGTCCCACCTCCATATTCATCTTCAGGAATTACACCCTCAAAATCAGCATATTCTAACGGATGATCTTCTGTCAATAACGCCAACCGCTTTTCAGTCTGGTCGGTTGATGGTCCTTTAGGCACCGCCCAGGATTTTAACACGCCATCCATTTCTATTCTAAAATCATAATGTAAACTGCTGGCATCGTGTTTTTGAATTACAAAAATATTTTTCCGTTTATTCGACAAGCTATTTCCTTTAGGCTCAACCGTTTTATCAAAATCTCGTTTCTTTTGGTATCCTTTGAGTTTATCTTTTGATCCCATAATAATTAATCTTTGATTCTAAAAAATCTTTATTTTAAAAATAATATAGGCAAACCGGTAAAACATATTAATAATTCATCCCGATTTTTATGGAACATTTTCTTAAAAATATTTTTCCTGTATATTACTTTTACAATTAAATGGGGATTATTATCTTTGATAAAACCATTTAAACACGGTTTTTTTTGATAAATTGTATTTAAATTTACTTCAAAGGGTTTAAATTCCTCTTTTAATGTCCTTTCCAAAGTTCCATTCTTTATTTTTCTTTTTACATTGTTCTTATTTTTTAGAAAGTGTACAATACTAATAACAGGATTGAAATGCTTTAAAAATTTAAATCTTTCTTTTATTTTATTGATCTTTTTAAATTTTGGAATGGATAATAAAGCCACCTTTTTTAATTCCTTATACTTATAACCCGGAGAAACAAGTAATGATAATGTGTCCAATCTGTAAACAATATCAAGTATTTCATTTCTTGAACTGAAAACAAAATTATCAGGCACAGAACTCATTATCAAGATAGATTGCTTCGCTGATTTTATTCGCTGACCTATTATTTTTTCAATGTTGCCTTCTACAATGTTCGTCTTTATCTTTAAGGGATAATTAAGCCTGGAAGCTTCGCTGCTTAGCAATTTATCCAGCTCGATTTCAGCAGATTTTTTTTCTCTTTCAATAATTTCTTCACACGAAAGTTTATTACCCGGAGAAACGGTTTGAGAATCGGAATAAGCGCTTTGTACTCCATGTAAAGATCTTGGGTCAATAATATGCACAATATCTACCTCCGACTCCAAACTTTTGGCCAGATGCAAACCGTAGGGTATAACACTTTCACATTCTCCTTTGATATCACTGATTATAATTATTCTCATGATTTTACCATTTTTTACAAAATAGACAATAGCTATACCAAAAGAAGATTAATTCTAATTTTTCCAAAATAATATATTGAATACCCTACGATTAAAACTATCTGAACTTAAAAAATATTCATTCATGAATTTTAAGGAATGTGGATTTTTTTGCGAAATTGGGTAATAATTCCTCAACTCAGGTTTTACAAACATCCTAAAAGCCTGACTATCAAGCAACATTTATTCTGCTTTTCATTTGGAATGATTCTTTTACAATCAAGTATTAAATACTGAAAACAATCATTAAAAAAATAAAAAATTATGCCTTATACAAAAAATAATTATCCAAATACAATGAAAAACTTACCTGAAAAGGTGCGCCAAAAAGCTATTGAAATTTTAAACAGATTGCTCGAAGATAAAAATATGGATGAAAGCATTGCTATTCCCACATCAATAAGTCGTGCAAAGGATTGGGCTGCTAACAGGGGGATTGATTTTAAGCAAACCGAAGCAGACGAAAAAATGCATGGCAATGATTTGTATGTTATGCCACGTGAAAATGAGTGGATCATTAAAAAAGAAAAATCAGCGCGAGCAAGTTTCACTTTTTCAACGAAAAAAGAAGCCATCGATAAGGCCTCTGAAATAGCAGAAGATAAGCATGTAAATGTAACCATTTACGGTACGGATGGTAAGATCCAAAACAGAAAATCATTTGTAAGATAATCCCCAATTCTATCATTCGTTCACTTTATTCCTAAAGACAAATCCGGGATAATTCTTTTTACTTTTTTGTGCAGATACGATTTCATGAAATAAGTACTACCACTACTTTTTCGATTCTGTATCTTTGTGCTTTTGTTTTTCTTTCTCTTGAGATTGTTCTTTTACTGCTTTTTCGTGGTCTTGATCCCCACTTATATTTTGCTTTCTTTTTTCAAGGTTGCGGAGGCTTTTTCTTCTTCCATACAGAATCAATTGATCTTCTTTTACTATTTTGGTATCACCATAAGGGGTTCCAATGTAAGTCCCATCATTCCTTTGTATACCAATGAGATTGATCCCTTCTTTTCTCAGGTTTATATCTTTTATCCTTTTATTGGCTAGCCAGTCATCAGAATTAACATTAATTACTGAAATTTCATACTCATTCTTAAGATTCAATATTTCCACATAATCTTTAATATTCAGATTTGTAAACCTTTTAAGTGCTATTTTTATAATTTTGGCTAATAGCTGCTCTAACCACTTACTTTTTGATAATAACCACAAACCAATCAAACTTCCGGCTATAATGGAAACCCGTAAAATATTTGCGGTTTTATTCTCACTAATATTAACAAATGTGAGCAATAATGAAGCCAGTGCTGAGATAATTCCTATGTTACCGATTAACATAAGCGCCATGATAATTTTTCTGCGAACAGGATGATTAGTAATACTTTCTGATTCGCGTGTCGTAAAACCCACCCCTGTAAAAGCAGAACGAGCCTGAAATCTTGCCATTTCTTTTGACAACCCTGTATGAATCAGAGATTCTGAGGCTATTTTTGTAATTAGCACTGACAAAACAAAAATAATGATAAGACTAATTAATGATCCCATAATTCATTAACTTATAACTAAACCCTATACATTTTATTTAAAACGTTTTTCAACGAACTAATTCTTTCCATTCTTTTTAACCTTTTCGCATAACTCCAGTATTTTTGCATGTTCAGGCATTCCTTCAGAAACCAGTTCACCATCGCATATTAAAATAGGTGAAGTTTTTATATTATACTTTTCGATTATTTCAGGATGATCTTCATAAAATAATACGTTGTATTCGAGTCCCACATCTTTTAATTCCTCTTCGAGCAAAGGCCTGTGGTTACATGTTTTTGTTGCTACAATTATAATTTCCATAATATTCCCGTTTTTAATTATTTATATTTAATTTACGTTTTAAAAGTTGCGCATTTATGGCAACAATTACTGTACTAATACTCATTAAAACAGCTCCCAGTGCAGGATTAATTAATACTCCCGAGCTATACAGAACACCTGCTGCCAGTGGTATGGCAACAACATTATACCCTGTGGCCCAAATAAAATTCTGAATCATTTTTTTATAGGTTTCTTTACCGAATAGTATTAATCCGGAAATATCTTTCGGATTACTATTGACCAAAATAATATCAGCAGTCTCAGCAGCTACATCCGTTCCGGAGCCAACAGCAATACCCACATCGGCTTCTGCCAGGGCGGGTGCGTCATTTATTCCATCGCCAGTCATGGCAACAAATTCCCCTTTATTTTTAAACTCTTTTATTTTCTCCATTTTTTGATCGGGAAGAATTTCAGCGAAATAGCCATCCAAACCGAGCTCATCGCTTACACTTTTTGCTACCCTCTCGTTATCTCCGGTCATCATATACACCTTTAGATTATTTTCTTTAAGTGTTTTAATAGCTTCGTATGATTCTTCTCTTATTTCATCAGCCATAGCCACAAAGCCAATCAGGTTTTTATCTACCAGTACAAATACAACGGTTTCTTTCTGATCTTCTTTTAAATCTTTTGGAATATCAATATCGTTATCTTTCAAATATCCCGGGCTCACTACTTTTACATTTTTTCCATCTACTTTAGCCTCAACACCTTTCCCTTTTATGGCATTAAAATCTTTCACTTCTCCCAGGTCTATCTCCTCATTTTTGACCTTGTCCATTATTCCGGTTGCTAAAGGATGTTCCGAATGCGACTCAATCGTTCCGGCCAAACGTAAAATATCTTTATCATCATAGTTATCACTCAATGTACCATATCTTGTTACGCCAAAATTTCCCTTTGTTAGCGTACCGGTTTTATCGAACAAAATTACAGTAATCTTCCGTGAATTTTCAAAAGCGGTACGGTTACGGATAAGCAACCCATGCTGTGCCGAAACAGAAGTAGAAATAGCCACTACCAGCGGAACGGCCAACCCCAACGCATGCGGACAGGTAATAACCATTACACTGGCCATTCGCTCTAATGCAAACACAAATGGTTTTCCCAATATTAACCATGTAGCAAGGGTTCCGAAACCAATCGTTAAGGCAGTAATCGTTAACCAAAAAGCAATCCGATCGGCTAAATGTTGCGTTTTTGATTTTTTACTTTGTGCTTCGCGCACCATGGTAACCACCTTATTTAAGTAAGCTTCTTCGCCTACCTGCTGCACTTTCACTTTTAGGGTACTGTTTCCGTTAATGGTACCTCCAATTACTTTATCTTCTTTTGATTTAGTAACCGGCTTGGATTCTCCGGTAACCATTGATTCGTTTACGCTGCTTTCGCCATCCGAAATTATACCATCAACCGGTATTTTTTCGCCGGGTTTAACCAAAACCAGATCATCTTTTTCCAGATCATCTATTTTTACTTCTTTGGTATCACCATCTTTTATTAACCGGGCATCTGTAGGCATTAGCTCAACAAGTTTCTGCAACGATCCGGATGCACTTAGTACCGATTTCATTTCTATCCAGTGGCCCAACAACATAATATCGATCAGTGTTGCCAGCTCCCAAAAAAAAGTACTTCCTTCAACTCCAAACGTGGTAGCCGAACTGTATCCCCAGGCAACAGTTATCGCTACAGCAATAAGTGTCATCATGCCGGGTTGTTTCTTTTTTAACTCGTTGGCCAGTCCGGTTAAAAATGGCCAACCCCCATAAAAGAAAACCAGTGTAGAAAGTCCGAATAAAACATATCCTGCAAAATCGAAAGTAATTTCATAACCAAAGACATTCTGTATCATGGGCGACAGGACCAGAATAGGCAGGGTAATTACCAACGAAATCCAGAACCTTTTCCGGAAATCTTTAATCATCATTTTATGATGCGCTGTATGATCATGATTCCCGTG
>JBNJFS010000075.1:8118-9830 GCA_051747085.1 Bacteroidota bacterium | reverse complement strand
TGCCATTGTATCCTTCGCCTGAAATGTTAAATGTTGATCCATTGGGTAGTGTGATTTTTTTAGCGGTTTGCTGATTTACAGTCAATGTTCCTGTTTTGTCGCTGGCAATAATGGTGCAGCTTCCCAGGCTTTCAACAGCAGTGAGTTTTCGTACAATCACATTGCGCTTGGCCATCCGTTTGGTGGCAATGGAGAGCGCAACGGTGAGGGCCACCGGCAATCCTTCCGGAATAGCAGAAACAGCTAATGCCACGACAAAAAAGAAGATAGCAGCAAAATCCATCCCGTTTATTCGCAGAATAATGGCCAGAAAAACACTCAATGCAACCACCGCATAACTGATTTGGCGGGTAAACTTTTCCATTCGTAATACCAGTGGTGGTTTTGCCGAATCCGATTCAGTAACATCTTTGGCAATCTTTCCTACCTGAGTATAAACTCCTGTGGATACCACAATACCTACAGCGCGACCTGACATTACGGTTGCGCCGGCATAAGCCATATTGGTTCGTTCACTCACACGGGTGTCTTTTTTTAAGGTGCCTGTGCTCTTTTTAGCCGCTACCGATTCGCCGGTAAGGAAACTTTCATCCACCGCCAGGTTCGAAGATTCTATCAAACGCATATCAGCCGGAACTTTAAGTCCCGATTCCAATAAAACAATATCGCCCGGAACAAGGTTTTTCGAATCCACATCCTGATCTTTGTTGTTTCGTTTCACCCGGGCACTTATTTTCAATAGTTTTTGCAGACTTTGTGCACTTTTTTCGGCATTGTATTCCTGGTAAGCGCCTAATCCGCTGTTAATCAATATCACTAAGAAAATGAAGGCAGCATCTTTGGCTTCGCCAATAGCAATGGAAGCAACCGCTGCTGCTAAAAGAATAAATATAAGCGGATTAATAAGCTGGTGCAGAATAATTTGTAATAATGTTACCGGTTTTGCCGGAGGCAAGGTATTTTCGCCATAAAAATTCAGTCGTTCATTTACCTCGTCTGTTTCTAAACCTTCCTTTGAAGAATCCAGCTTTGTGAATACTTCATCCAATTCGAATGCATACCATTTTTCTTGTTGTATGCTCGATTCCGGTTGCTGACCCTGGGTGATTGTTTCATTTTTCATGGCTACAGAAGATATTATGGATTAAAAAATCTGTTTCTTATTATTATGTAATATTACTTTATCTAAAACAACTTTTCCAATAAATAACAGTAAAATGATAAGTATTTTCTTCATTTTGTTTAGGTAATAATTGTTTTTCAGCTGTTATCCAGTAATTTATTCAATCTTTCTTTTATTTTATTATCTGATGAAGGCCTGGGTGCATCCTCATCAATAATTTTTCCTGTTTTATCGATTATTAAATAGTGAGGAATCCCTGTAAAGGTGTTTAATTTTCCTTTTAATAGACTCGAATGTTCTTTGTTAAAAAAATAATTTTCACCTTGCAGATTCAATGCTTCGACAGCTTGTTCCCAGTCCTCTTTATTAGAGGAAATGCAAATGTTTACAAATGCAACAGGTTTGTTTTTATACGCGTTGTGTAAACTTATTAAATGTGGAATTTCACTTTTACACGGACCGCACCAGGTAGCCCAGATATCGATATAGATTATTGAATCTTTAAACTTTTCTCCCAATTTACTAAAGAAATCTTCTGAAAACTCCACATCTGAGTTCATTCTGTAAGAATCCAATGTTGATATAGTTA
>JBNJFS010000075.1:0-8018 GCA_051747085.1 Bacteroidota bacterium | reverse complement strand
GAAATTTTAAAATCCGGGTTCGATTGTGAATGATATTCCCGGGCATTGAGAGTTATAAAAACACTGTCTTGTGGTTTCAGAAACAATCTGGTGAAACCATTTTCATAACGCAACAGAACATCCTGTGGGAACATGGTTTTATATTCGAACCTAAAATATCCGTTTGTATCAATAATTGCAGTATTAAAGTCACCACAGTTATTATAAAGACCGGGATGATTCAGCGAAATGACCCGGGAAAAATTTTCCGCTTCTTCAATTTTCCCGGTAATAATTATATTTCCTGTACGAATTTCTTGATTATCTGAACTACAAGATAAGATTATTAATGGTAAAATTAATAAAATCAGCACTTTAAAGAATAAAAACTTCTTTAATTTTTTCATGATTTTAATGATAATCAGCATATTAGAAATTGTTACATGAAAAAGCTAAAATTATTTTTTCTCTACAATATCCCTTCCAAAAGGAGTTAATGCCAGCGAAGCCAATTTAAAATGCTGGTTTCCAAAGGGTATCCCGATGATGGTGATATATAAAATAATCCCAAAAATAACATGCGAAAGCGCAATCCAGATACCGCCGATAAAAATCCATAGAATATTAAAAATCATGTAGATACATCCTCCGGAACGTTCGTGTTGAACGGTTGTTTTGCCAAATGGCCACAACGCCAATAAACCCATTTTTAACGTTTGTAATCCGAAAGGAATACCAATAATGGTTATCATTAAAATAAAACTGCTGATAAAATATTCAATGGCTGTAATGATTCCGCCAAGTATCAGCCAAAGAAGGTTGCCTAAAATTCTCATGATGTATTGTTTTATGTTATTATAATCATTAAAAATACATAAACTTTCCTTAATTTGAAAAGGAAAATACACTTTGCATGCATCATTATTAACTATTATGCGTCATTAAAAAAAAAAATACGAAAAACCATGTGGAAAAATTATCTAAAAACAAGTATTCGTAATTTATACCGTTCGGGAAGGGTTACGATAATAAATTTTACCGGGTTAACCATTGCTTTTACGATTTGTATTTTAATTGTTATGTTTGTTTATCAGCAGCTTACATTTGATAAATTTAATAAACATTACGATAATATTTACCGGCTGGAGCTTAAAGAATGGTCCTTACTGGCCAGTGGTGTAGCGCCTCATGTAAAACAGAATTTTCCTGAGATTGATTATACCACCCGAATAGGGATATCGTGGGAAAATAATGTGATAAATTATCAGAATAACCTTTTTTCGGTAGATAATTTTGTTTTTACCGATAATGATTTTTTTAACATCTTTTCGCTAAAAGTTCTTGCAGGTCATGAAAGTGATTTATTAAGTCACCCTTATTCAATGGTTCTGTCCGAATCGTATGCTCATAAAATATTTGGAGACACAGACCCTATAGGTAGAACCGTAAAATATAATAATGAGCATGTTTTTACGGTTACCGGTGTTATTGAAGAACGTGATGATTTTCATATTCAGTATGATGTTATTGTTGATTTTCAATCGCTTAAAGATATCAGGGGTGGAGGGAATGAAGCTTTTTTACACGATCTGGGACCACAGAATTACCTGGTTTACCTTTTGCTAAACCCGAATATCAATCCCGATTTATTGGAAAATAAAATCAACAACTATTTTATTGGTAAAAAAGGAGGATGGACAAAAGATAGCCCGCCTCAGTTTTGGCTCCGTGAATTCTCTGATATTTATCTGAATAGTGATATTCAGTATGAAATGGGCTGTGTGCACGGTAATAAGAAAGTAGTTGGCGCTTTTATTATTGTTGCCATCATTGTTTTAATAATTGCCGGGATTAATTATGTAAATATTACTACTGCTCGCGGAATGTCGCGGTTTAAAGAAGTTAGTGTTCGCAAAATTGTAGGCTCCGGAAGGCGAAAAGTATTTGTTCAATTTATGGTTGAATCTGTAATTTTAGCTTTACTGGCTTTTCTGGTAAGCTTGTTGGTGGTATATTTTGTTTCCGAGCCCATCTTTACTTATTTATCTGATAAAGGAATGCATATTAATGAATTTCCAGTGCAAGTTACTTTGGGGTTATTCTCTATCGCCATAATAACCGGTATTTTAGCCGGTATGTACCCGTCATCCTACATGGCCGCAGTATCGCCGCTAACCATTTTTAAAACAACTCAGTCGGGAATTAAAAAAAGCATCCTAAAGCAAGTGCTTATTGTTTTGCAGTTCACCATATCCGTAATGCTGATTATTGGGGCTATTATTGTGAATAAACAATATGTTTACATGAAAAATACACGATTGGGTTTTAACCCTGAGCAGATTGTTGTTATTCATACTCCCAAGGATGTAACTAAAAATAAAGAAGCGATAAAACAGAAATTGTTACAATATTCCGATATCTTAAAAGTAGCTTACTCACAACAAATTCCGGGGAATATCAGGCATACTTCTACCTATGTTGATGAAGATATTTATGAGGCCTACCGTGTTCAACCAACAGACCCGGATTATGCAGATTTGCTGGAAATAGAGTTTGTTGAAGGCCGAAATCATGATTGGAACAGGCCAACCGATAAGGGAGAGAAATGGGTGATTAACGAAACCGCCATGAAAAAATTTCAAATACCCCCTGATTCGGTTATCGGATACCAGTTAAAAGGTTGGGGAGGCACACCCAGAACAGTTATTGGCGTAATGAAAGATTTCCATTTTAATTCCTTACACAAAGAGATTGTTCCGCTGGTATTTATTTGGTCTGACTGGACACCCAAGTTAAATATAAAAATCCGTCCACAAAATACGAAGAAAACTATAGCCTATATTCAAGAAGTCTGGAGAGATTTTGCTCCGGGTTATCCTTTCGAGTATACTTTTGTTGATGATGCATTTGAAGCGCATTATAACAAAGAAGAAAAATTGAGTAAAATATTTTCTGTATTTGCCTTTCTGGCTATTTTGATTGGTGCCATCGGAATGTATGGCCTTGCATCATACATGGCAAAACAGAATATGCGTCAAATTAGTATTCGTAAAGTTTATGGAGCAACCATCCGGGATATATTGATAAAGTTCTCTAAAGAATTTTTGTATTTAGTATTGATTGCTAATGTTATTGCCTGGCCTTTGGCTTATTATTTAATGACCTTCTGGCTCGAGAAGTTCCCGTATAAAACCAGTTTAAGCCTGTGGGTTTTTATCTTATCGGGTATAATAAGTGTCTCTATTTCATTACTTACCGTGATGTTTAATGCGTATGTTACGGCGAATAAAAATCCGGCAGAAGTGCTTCGGTATGAATGATGCAATGATACAATGTTTCAATGATTCAATGATACAATGATACAATGATACAATGTTTCAATGATTCAATGATAATACAATATAGTGATGTAATAATGAGATGAGACAGTTAAAGGTTGCGTTTTTTGAAAGTAATAAGTTAAAATTCAGTACTCAGAATAAATGTAAATAATAGATATAGTTATAATACTTTAACTATCATTATTGAGTGATTCTAATTCAGAATTTACTTTAATCAGAAAAAGTTAAATTAATGCATCATACAGAATTTCTAAGGGATGTAAGGCTTTTCGGCCGGTACCGTCTTTTATCTGATGGCGGCAACTGGTGCCGGGCGCAGCTATCAGGGTTTCTTTTCCGGCACTTCGAACGGCCGGAAAAAGTACCATTTCGCCAATTTTCATTGATACCTCATAGTGTTCTTTTTCAAAACCAAATGAGCCGGCCATACCGCAACATCCCGAAGGGATTTCTTCGGCCGTATAATTTTCCGGAAATGATAATAAAAACAGGGTAGCATCGGTGGAAGCAACTGCCTTCTGCTGGCAATGCCCGTGCAGTTTAATGTGTTTCTTTTCAAGGGTAAACTGTTCCTTTGTAATATTTCCTTGGTCTATTTCTTTCTGAAGAAATTCATCCACCATTAAAGCATTATTCCCCAGGTTTATTGCTGTTTCTTTTAATTTACTACCCACCAAATCAGGATATTCATCACGGAAAGTAAGAATAGCCGAAGGTTCAATGCCTACTAATGGAGTATCCTCCGTGATAATATTTTTTAAGTAGTTAACGTTCTGTATAGCAATCTTTTTTGCTTTTCTAAGTAAACCTTTAGATAAATAGGTTCGCCCACTGTCAATATGTTGGGGAATAACTACTTCGTACCCTAACCGGTTGAACAATTGAACGGTTTTTATGCCAATATCGGTATCGTTGTAATTGGTAAATTCATCATTAAACAAAAACACTTTACTCTTGTAACCAGCCTCTGGTTTAAGGGATTGCACATACGATTTCATCCATTTTTTCAACGTTTGATTCGCCAGTAAAGGCATGCTTCGCCGGGGAGCAAACCCAATCATTCTTAACAGAATGGATGAAAGGGTGCGATTGCCCATCAAAGAATTATAAAGACCGGGCCAGAGGGAAGCTAATTTGTTTATCTCGGTAATATACGCAATAAGCCTCGAACGCAAAGGAACTCCGTGCACATCGTAATAATGCTGCAAAAATTCGGCTTTAAGCTTTGCTACATCCACATTCGACGGGCATTCCGATTTACAGGCTTTACACGAAAGACACAAATCCATCACTTCTTTTATTTCCGGGTGGTCAAATGGATTCTTTTTGGGCGAATGGGTTAGAAATTCACGTAAAATATTTGCCCGGGCCCGGGTAACATCCGATTCATTGCGTGTAGCCATATAGCTTGGACACATCGTACCTCCCGAGAGCTCTGTTTTACGGCAATCGCCGCTTCCGTTGCATTTTTCTGCTGCGCGTACAATGCCGCCAACGGCTGAGAAATCAAAAATAGTATTAATTTCTGGTTCTTTCCTGTCAGGCAGGTAACGTAAATCCGAAATCATGGAAGGAACATTTACAATCTTTCCGGGATTGAAAATATGATTGGGGTCCCAAACAGATTTTAACTCCTGCAAAAGCGCATAATTTTTTTCGCCAATAATGATGGGAATAAATTCGCCACGCACTCTGCCATCGCCATGTTCACCACTTAAAGAACCTTTGTATTTTTTTACAAGATGTGCTATTTCCATTCCAATGGTACGGAACATTTCCACATCTTTAGCATCTTTTAAATTTAATAGCGGCCGAAGGTGTAACTCTCCCGAACCAATGTGTGCATGATATACACATTCGAGGTTATATTTATCCAGGATTTTCTGAAAATCGGCCATGTAATCAGGTAAAACTGCTACATTTACTGCGCTATCTTCTATCACCGATACCGGCCGGGCATCGCCCTCCATATTGGATAATACACCTAACCCTGCTTTTCGCAAAGCCCATACTTTTTGGGTATCTTCATTGGTGATGACAGGATAATGGTAACCTAAACCAGCCTCTTTTAAGCTTTTTATCAGCTTGTAACAACTTTCTTCGACTTCTTCGGGTGTATGCCGGGCAAATTCGATAATTAGAATGGCACCGGGTTCTCCTTGAACAAAAAAGCGGTTTTTTTGCTGCTCATGATTATCTTTGGTAAGGTTAAGAATGGTTTTATCCATCATCTCTACCGCTCCGGGATGATGCTTTAAAGCCACCAAATTTGCCTTAAAAGCTTCTTCTTTGGTTTTAAAATGCACCGCAACTAAACCAATTTCTTTGGGCGGAATATCCACCAAATTGAGCTTTATCTCCGTTATAAAACCCAGCGTACCTTCCGAGCCGCAAATTAAATTGGAAAAATTAAAAGGTGTCCCTGAGTCGGAAAAAATCTCCGATTCAAGCAATACATCAACAGCATAGCCCGTATTTCGCCGGTAAATCGATGCATCGGGATATTCATTTCGAATCTCTTCCTGAACTTCCGGTTTCGATAACTGCTTGGATATATGTTGATAGATTTTATTTTCTAAAGATTTGCCTTTTAGTTTTTCTTTAAATTCAGGCTTATTCAAAGGTTTAAATTCTACTTCATTACCATCGCTTAAGATTACTTTTGTCGACAAGGTATGGTGCCGTGTGGTTCCGTAAATAATCGAGTGCGAACCACAGGCGTTGTTACCAACCATACCACCTATCATACAACGGTTTGAGGTGGAAGTTTCGGGGCCAAAAAATAAACCATAAGGCCTCAGATACATATTTAGTTCATCTAAAATTACTCCCGGCTGTACCCGAACCCATCGTTCTTCAGCATTCAGCTCAATAATTTGAGTAAAATACCTGGAGATATCCACAACGATTCCGTTACCAACGACCTGTCCGGCCAGGGAAGTACCTGCCGTTCGTGGTATGATGGATGTTTCATGTTGGTTGGCAAATTTTACCAGTTTAATTAAATCTGTTTTATCTTTGGGGCGGGCCACAGCAAGCGGTATTTCACGGTATGCTGATGCATCGGTTGCATATAATAATCGGGTTTTTAAATCGGTATATAAATCGCCATTTAGCTGTTTGGCAAATGATTTTAATTGTATAAGCATGGGATTCAATTCAAATTTCGCATAAAAATACGAACATTAAATGAAAGCGATGGGTTTATGTTTAAATTTTTCAAATGCCTTAAAAATGTCTTTTAAGATTTAACCCGTATGATTCATGAAATTCATGAGTAATGCTGTTGACGTATGAAAGTCAAAGATTTACTTTAGTTATATTTTTGATTTCATCCAGTCAGGCGATGACGCTTTCGGTCACGCCATGACAATAATCGTCATGGGTCGACCTGAACTATTCAATAAATATTGGAAAATATAATATTTATGAATACGTCAGGCTAAACTTCTTTGTGAAAAATAGAATTTAATGTATTTTTGATTCATCATAAATAAATAAATAAAAGATATGAGCGTTTTAGTTAATAAAGATTCAAAAGTAATTATACAGGGCTTTACGGGTAGCGAAGGTACTTTTCATGCCCAACAAATGATAGATTACGGAACCAACGTAGTAGGAGGCGTTACTCCGGGTAAGGGCGGACAAAAACACCTGGATAAACCCGTTTTTAATACAGTAGAAGATGGGGTTAAGAAAACAGGAGCTGATGTTTCTGTGATATTCGTACCGCCGGCCTTTGCTGCCGATGCTATAATGGAAGCCGCCGATGCAGGTATAAAAGTAATTGTTACTATTACCGAAGGAATTCCTACCTCGGATATGGTAACAGTTAAAGAATTTTTAAATGATAAAGATTGCCGGATGATTGGCCCAAACTGTCCGGGTATAATTACTCCCGAAGAAGCAAAAGTGGGTATTATGCCGGGATTTATTCATAAAAAAGGAACCATCGGAATTATCTCACGTTCAGGAACTTTAACGTATGAGGCCGTTGACCAGGTTACAAAAACCGGGTTGGGACAATCAACCTGTATAGGGATTGGCGGCGATCCAATTATCGGTACAACCACTTTAGATGCAGTAAAATTATTAATGAACGATCCCGAAACCGAAGGAATAATTCTTATTGGAGAAATTGGCGGAAACATGGAAGCCGAAGCTGCCGAATGGATTAAAGAAAACGGTACGAAACCTGTGGTGGGGTTTATTGCCGGTAAAACCGCACCTAAAGGGCGTAGAATGGGACATGCCGGAGCGATTATCGGTGGTAAAGGCGATACCGCTGCTGCTAAAATGGAAATAATGCAAAAATGCGGGATACATGTAGTACAATCCCCTGCCGAAATTGGGAAAAAAATGTACGAGGCTTTAAAACAATAAATGAAACTTTTTTGTTAAATTTGTAGCGGATTATAGCTTTCTATTAATCCGCTTTTTCATAAAAAAATGCTACCTGAAACATCCATGCACTGAAATTCACAAAAATGGAATGAATATAACATGGATGTTGCACGAGGCCAAATTAATTAAAATATAATCTTGTGAAATTGCATGTTGTTTGTTTTTTTATTATGCTTGTTAAGAAATTAATAGATAATGATTAGAAACTGGGAAGATAAAGTAGTTGTAATAGCAGAGGATGAACAAATTAATTTTTTATTCTTAAAAGCTGTTTTAAAACCAACTAAAGCCAAA
>JBNJFS010000074.1:0-9941 GCA_051747085.1 Bacteroidota bacterium | reverse complement strand
ACACGGACATCTTTTGAAAAACGAATTCGCTTAATTAATGCTTCTGTTTCGCGGCTTGCAGTCCCGTTTCCAATGGCTATGGCATCAATTTTAAAGGTTTCTGCCATCGAATCGATTTTTTTCATGGCCATCCCTTTTTCATTTTGCGGATGGTGCGGATAAATGGTTTCGTTATGTATCAAATTTCCCTGCGCATCCAAACAAACCACTTTACAACCGGTCCGGTAACCCGGATCGATGGCTAACACATTTTTCTGTCCCAGTGGCGGAGCCAGTAATAACTGACGCAGATTATCGGCAAAAACATTAATCGCAGCCTCATCTGCTTTTTCTTTCGATGAATTTTTAAATTCCGTTTCAATGGAAGGTTCAAGCAATCGCTTATAACTGTCTTTAACGGCAATTTTCACCTGTCCGGAAACGTCATAACTCCCTCGAACAAATTGCTTTTCGAGAATATCCAGGGCTTCTTCTTCATCAGGAGAGATAGAAACTTTTAAGAATCCTTCATTTTCGCCACGTCTCATGGCCAGTAGCCTATGCGAAGGACATTTTTTTAAGGGCTCTTCCCACTCAAAATAATCTTTATATTTAATTCCTTCCAGCTCCTTTCCTTTTACTGCTTTTGAACGGATAGCTGCTTTGTGTTGAAACAATCGACGAATACTGTTTCGGGCTCTTTCATTTTCATTTATCCACTCGGCAATAATATCCCTTGCTCCCTGTAAAGCATCATCAATGGTTGGTATCTCATCGTTTAGAAACTGTTCGGCCCGGCCTTCTAATCTTAACTCCTGCTGTTTCATGATTATCCTGGCCAGCGGTTCAAGACCTTTTTGTTTGGCAACGCTTGCCCGGGTTTTCTTTTTGGGTTTATACGGAAGGTAAATATCTTCCAGCTCAGTTAATGAATCAGCTTTTTCGATTCTTTCTTTTAACTCATCAGTCAGGCTCCCCTGCTCATCAATGGTTTTTAATATGGTTTCCCTTCGCTGGTCGATTTCTTTCAGCTTAGACAATATATCTTTAATCGCAGTAATCTGCACCTCATCCAGACTGCCGGTTACCTCTTTTCTATATCTGCTTATAAAAGGGATAGTAGCGCCATCATCAAACAAACGAATAGTGTTTTCTACCTGCCATTCAGCAATACCCAAAGCAGAAGAAATGGATTGTATGTGTTTCTCGTTCATAAAACATTGATTTTAAAGAGAGCTAAAATTAGAAAATTAATGAATGAAAAAAAAGCCCTGCAAAAATTGCAGCGCTATAAATACTCATTGAATCCTATCTTTTAAAAATTAAACCAAATTGACAATAACAAATAGAGGTAATGTGCAAATGCACCGGCCACAATACCGCCAATAGTATGTGAAAGTAATGCTTTAGACGTTAAGAAACGGTGATTTAGCGTATCTAACATAGCGGTATGGGTACTTAAATAACCACTCCAGCACATGCCCATTGCCGTAAATACAGCTATTTCGTTGCCGGTAATGATACCCTGTCCGATAAAAGCCTTTACCAGTGAAAGAGCTGCACCGACAGCCCCCAGCGATGTTATGGGAAATGCAACCAGTTCGGGATTTTTAAACCCAAATAAACCATTGAATAACCAACCAAACCAGCTGGCAATTTCAGGTAAAATTGGGACCCCTTCATAAGCTAATCCCTGGTATCCTAAAGTGGCATCATCAGGGCCAAAGGTAATAATCATTACTACAGTACTTATGATTAAAACGCCGGGGATAATTTGTAAGCCTAAATCAACGCCTGATTTTCCACCATCAAGTATAGAATTTAAAAAACGAAGAAACACCCCTCCTTTTGACTTAAAAGAGATAGATGATGAGTCTTCTTTTTGATTTTCAAAAGGCAAATCTTCATCCAGTTTTCCTTTAATCATGGCTTGCATTAAGCGGGTAGAAACAACAGCTCCCACAATGGCTCCCAAAAAACCAATCATTGCCGGTCCAAAAAAGCCAAAACTGGACATAAAAGTTAAAACAATCAACCCCATACCAAAGGCAGTCCCGAAATTGGTCAATGATATCAACTCGTGTTTCTTAAAATAGCGGCTAAAGTTTTTATCATTCGATAAGCTGATGATTGCCGGGTTATCGGAGAAAAAAGTCATAAGGCCTGCCAGAGAAGCAACTCCGGGTAATTTAAATATCGGGCGCATTAACGGAGCCAGAAATATTTCCAACAAGCGGACCACACCAAACTCAATCATTAGTTTACCCAGTGCACCCGATAATACGGTTATCCCCATGATAAAAAACACCGTATTCATGAGTAAATCCCAGGCAGTGTTCATAATGGTATTTAGTAAATTGGTAACTCCCATTACAGAGCCGAGGTACCCGAAAAAACCAAAAAACAAGATCAAAAAAATAAAAGCTTCGTAACGCCTGTTTCTCAAAAAATCTGATTTCTTTATACTTTTTATTGCATTCATAGTAAATAAAATTAACCCTGAAAAACTTGGGCAAATATTGGATAACTATGAATTATAAATAGTGACTTTTCTCAGGTATAATGATAAAAGGGAGATGTTTTGCAACAATGATTTAAATCAGGATTTAATATCCATTCATTTAATTATAAAAAGTTATTAATTTTCTCAAGGAGATCGTATCTATTGATAGGCTTTGCAATATAATCATCGCAGCCTGCATCAATTATATTTGTTCGATCATCATTCATGGCATTGGCCGTTTGGGCTATTACAGGTAAATCCGGATTAAGCTGTTTAATCTGCTTCGTCGTTTCCAGTCCATCCATCATAGGTAGTTGAATATCCATTAAAACCAAATCAATAGAATGCTTGTTCTTACAGAGCTCAATTGCTTCTTCTCCATTTTCTGCGTGGATAAAATTTACTTGCGAATCTTTTAAAAATTTTGTCAGTAATTCGTAAGAGATGTGGGCATCTTCAACAATAAGTATTGTTTTCCCGGGCCATACAAAATTGCTGTCTTTCTTTTTGGTATTGATTTTAGGGGTTTCAACAATCTTTAAAGGGATTGAGAAATAAAAAGTAGATCCCCCCGCTTTATTCTCATCTTTATTCTCTTTCTGTGATTCCACCCATATTTTACCATTCATATTTTCTACAATACCTTTCGAGATAGAAAGGCCCAATCCGGAACCTCCGTATTTTCGGGTTATTTTGTCATCAACCTGCCTAAATCTTTCGAAAATAATTTCACATTCCTGCTGCATTAGGCCTATACCTGTATCCTGAACATAAAACAAAACCTCATCTGAAACTATTTTATAACCAAATATTATTTGACCTTTGTAAGTAAATTTTAAGGCATTACTTAACAGGTTAAATAAAACCTGGTTAATCCGGTTAGGATCGGAATATATGGTAAAGTCATTATGTTCAACACCTTTTTCAAGAATTATTTTAATATGTGATTTTTCAAGGGTTTTCTTTTCCTCGTTATAAAAACTCAATAACTCCTCCATAATATTATTAATCCGGCAGGCGCGGTAATTTATCTTTAAATATTTAGCCTCAATCTTAGAAAGATCAATAATATCATTAATTAAATTTAATAATATATAACCACTTTTATTAATAATGTTTAGGTATTGATTTAGTGTTTCCCGGTCAAGATGGGGATTGTCTACTAATAATTTAGAAAATCCTATAATCCCATTCATGGGTGTTCTGATTTCGTGAGATATATTGGCCAAAAATGCAGATTTTAACCGGTTGGCTTCTTCAGCTTTTTCTTTGGCTAAAAGTAGTTTCTCATTGTTAACTTCAATTTTTTTAAGATACTTTCGCTCCTGACGCAGCTTATTACGTTTAAAAATAACATTCACCCAAAGTAAAATGATTACCGTTATTAAAAGAATTATAATAATTGCAGTATAAATTGTTTGTTGTCTATTTTCTTTTAAAAAGGCCAGAGGGTTATTAATAATCTTAACTTCATTGGGCAATTTAGATTTATTGATATTAAATTTTGAAAGATACTCATAATCGAAATAATAATCTGTTTCGGCTGTTTCTACATTTACTTTATTTACATCCTCTCCGTCAAGAATCCTTTTAGCCATATTACCAGCTATTACCCCCTGCTTTTTTCCACTATTCATTTTTCCCCCGACAACTCCGTTATTTAAATAAAAAGTCCAAACACCGTAAATAGGAACGGATGAAATTTCAGAGATATTCTTTATAATGTCATCATAAGAGCAATAAACGCCGTTTTTATCTTTATTAAAAGCAGTAAGAAAAAGAATCGCTTTTTCATCCAGCCGGGAAATTTTATGGTAAAGTTCATCGAAAGAATAATCCCGTACAAATTCATATCTAATATCATGGATATAAGGTTCTAATTCCCTTTTCGCACGTTCATAAATAATTTCTCCGGTATGGGTGAAATCCGTTAAAAAATAAATCTTCGAATAATCGGGATGCAACTTTTTAATTAGCAAAATATTATTTATAAAATCCACCTTTTCAAATACTCCGGTATATCCCTTCGGATAATTATGCGAACAGTTAATACCAGAAAAAACCACCGGAACATTCCCAAATAAACTATCACGGTAATTTAAAATAAATTCAAAAGCATCATCATCTGTTACAAGAATAACATTCACATCAATATTCTTGTATTTCTTAAGATACAATTCTGTTAAGTGTTGGTAATAAAGCGAATCGTAAAATCTTTTGGAATCGAGATATTCGATGAAAATTTCTGAATTATTGGTATATCTACCTAACCCAGTAGTTATCCCTTCAACAATTTCATCGGTCCATTGTAATCCCTTATGATAGGAATTTAATATTAAAATGTTATTTTTTTCTGCGCTAAATGTAACATTAGCCCATAATACGGTATAAAGTATTACAAATAATCCACTTTTAATTTTCATATAAGGAATGAATTAACGATAGCAATTTAAAAAAAATCATGGAATAAAAAAACCAACCAAAAATAAATAAGAGCAACCCGAATGAGTTGCTCTTATTAGCTATCAAAAAATATTTTTTATACAAGCCCGGCAAATCCCATAAATGCCAGTGCCAATAAACCAGCTACAACAAAAGCAATAGGAACACCTTTCATGGCTTTAGGGATATTAACCATATCCATATGTTCACGCAATCCGGCAAAAGTAATTAAGGCTAATCCAAAACCTATGGCATTGGCAATAGCAAATACAACACTTTCGAGCAAATTGTAATCTTTCTGAACAGCCAGAATGGCTACACCTAAAACAGCACAGTTTGTTGTAATAAGCGGAAGAAATATCCCAAGTGCCTGGTATAAAGAAGGACTTACCTTTTTAAGCATAATTTCAACTAACTGAACCAAAGATGCAATAACCAGAATAAATGTAATGGTTTGCATAAACGTAATTCCGAGCGGAACCAAAACATAATTTTGTAATAAATAGGTTACAATGGTTGCAATAACCATTACAAAAGTTACAGCTCCTGTCATTCCTACTGAGGTTTCTACTTTACTTGAAACTCCAATAAATGGACAAATACCAAGAAACTGAGCTAATACAATATTATTTACAAATATTGCCGATATAATGATAATAATATATTCCATAGTAATTTATTTAAGCCGTTTTTTGATTTATTTTATTGATTAGGACAATAAGGTAGCCTAAGGCTATAAATGCTCCGGGTGCTAAGACAAATACAAGCATACCGTCGCCTTCAATAAATTTAAATCCAAATATCGAACCGCTGCCTAATATCTCTCGAACTCCGCCCAGCATGGTAAGTGCCATAGCAAAACCGAGCCCCATTCCTAATCCATCAATAAAGGCAGAACCAACACTATTTTTAGAGGCAAAGGCTTCAGAACGACCAAGCACTAAGCAGTTCACAACAATTAACGGAATAAAGAGGCCTAATTGTTCAAATAAAGAAGGCAAATAAGCCTGCATTACTAATTCAACAATAGTTACAAACGAAGCAATAATAACGATGAATGAGGGAATACGTACTTTATCAGGAATCTGGCTTTTAATAATTGAAACAACCAAATTAGACATAACCAACACAAAAGTTGTAGCCAGTCCCATTCCTAATCCGTTAAATGCCGAAGTAGTAACACCTAACGTTGGACATAATCCAAGGAATAAAACAAAAACCGGATTATCCTTAAAAAATCCTTTACTAAAATTTTTCCATTGATTCATTTTTTACCTCCTTCCATATATGCGTTATAAGCACGTTCAACAGCATCACAAAATGCTCTGGAAGTAATCGTAGAAGCAGTAATTGCATCTACATCACCACCATCTTTTGTAACTTTCAATTCAAAATCAGCAGGATTTTTGCCATTGAACTGAACACTCCATTCTGATTTGTTTTTTTGCATTTTATCTCCTAATCCCGGAGTTTCCTTATGTTCAAGCACTGAAATATTATGAATGGTTCCATCGGGTAAAAAACCCACCATTATCTTAAAGTTGCCACTAAATCCTTTATTCGTAAAAGTACTTACGGCAGTTCCTACCAATTCGCCATTTTGTTTGGCAGGAAAAAATTCCAGTGTATCTCCATCAACACCCATTTTATATGATTCTTCCCCGGGTTTATTATCAAAATCGGGTACAACCTGTTTGATGGCATTATTTTGTTTTGCCAGTTTACTGGCTGCTATAGGGCCTTTGGTTATTTCATAAATATAACCAAGTGCTGCTGATGCTACCAATGTTACCATAAACAAGGTAAGCACCATATTAATAAATGTAGATTCTTTCTTAGCCATGTTTCACCTCCTCTCCAAAACGTTTCGGTTTAATATAAGCGTTTATTAAAGGAACAAAGGCATTCATAATCAGAATAGCAAATGAAACACCTTCGGGATATGCTCCGAACACCCGTATTAAAACTGTAATTACACCAATACCTATTCCATAAATCCACATCCCTTTAACCGACATGGGTGAAGTAACATAATCGGTAGCCATATAAATAGCCCCCAATAAAACTCCTCCGGTTAACAAATGAAATAACGGGTCGGCGTTAGCTTCCGGGTTAATAAACCATAATATTCCGGTAAATACGGTAATGGTAGCAATAATTGAAACCGGGATATGCCAGGTAATTACTTTTCGAATCAATAAATAGGCAAAACCAATAAGTAATGCTAAAGCAGCAATTTCTCCCATAGAGCCTCCCATATGTCCATAAAACATTTCCATATGGCTTGGTATTTGATTCATGATTTCAGGTACAGCTTCTCCTTTATCAATAGCCTCTTTCATAACTCCCAGGGGTGTTGCACCTGTTACGGCATCGGTATATCCGGTATTAAAGCCATTGGGTACAGGCCAGCTGGTCATTTGTACAGGAAATGAGATTAAAAGAAATACACGTCCTACTAAGGCCGGGTTAAAAGGATTATTTCCCAATCCACCAAAGGACATTTTTCCAATTCCGATAGCAGCTAAACTACCGATAATTATAATCCATACCGGCAGGTTTGTTGGTACATTAAAGGCTAATAAAAGGCCGGTTAAAATCGCAGAACCATCTGATATAGAAGGTTCTTGTTTGAGAAGATACTTTTGAATTAACCATTCAAAAGCTACGCAGGAAACTACGGCTGTTAATGTTACATAAATTGCCCCCATCCCAAAAAAGTAAATCGAAAATGCTAAAGCGGGTAAAAGGGCAATAATTACATCAAACATCAGCCGTCTTACGGTTGTATCCTCATAAACATGAGGTGATGGTGATACGGTTAATAATTTATTCATTATTGTTTTCTTGATCTAAGGATTCGACTTACTCTGGACTTTCCTAAACGGATATAATCAAGCAATGGCAATCCTGCAGGGCATGTATATGCACATGATCCGCATTCGATACAATCCATTACTCCATTATTTTCCAGTATATCATTTTTCTCTAGTTGTGTTAACTTATTCAATAAGTATGGTTCAAGGCCTTGCGGACATACAGAAACACATTTGGCGCAACGGATACAATTATTTTCCGGTTTACGTGGAGCCATTTCTTCAGGGAGTATTAATATTCCCGATGTTCCTTTAGCAACGGGTACATCCAAATCATTTAGTGCTTTACCCATCATCGGTCCACCGTTAATTACTTTTCCGGTATCCTCAGGCAAACCTCCGGCAGCTTCAATCAGATCATTCACAGGTGTTCCGATACGCACCATAAAATTCGAAGGTTTTTTAACTGATTTACCGGTAACGGTAACTACCCGTTCGAATAAGGGTTTATTTTTTTGTATTGCTTCATAAACAGCATAAGCAGTACCCACATTATGAACCACCGCACCAACATCAAGGGGTAAGCCTCCTGATGGTACCTCTCGATTGATCAGTGCTTTGATTAACTGTTTTTCGCCTCCTTGCGGATATTTAACTTTTAATTCCTGCACCTCAATTCCGGGATAATTTTTTATCAATCCGGAAAGATATTCAATCGCATCGGGTTTATTGTTTTCTATTCCAATAATTGCGCGGTTAACACTTAATGCTTTCATTAAAACCTGGATCCCCACAAGCATCTCTTCGGCTTTTTCAAGCATTAACCGGTGGTCGGAAGTAAGGTAAGGTTCACATTCAACCCCATTAATAATTAATACATCAATTTTTTTACCCTCCGGAACAGAAAGTTTAACATGAGAGGGGAATGTTGCTCCTCCCAGGCCAACAATTCCTGATTGGTTTATTTTCTGAATAATCTCTTTATCTGTTAAACTGATTTCTTTTTTCAAATCAGTTGACTGGTCAATATTTTCGCTCCATTCGTCACCTTCTACATCAATAATAACACAAGGTTTTTTATATCCGGTAGAATCAAGAACATTATCAATCTTGGTAACTGTTCCTGATACAGAAGAGTGAATATTGGCAGAAACAAACCCTGCACTTTCGGCAATAATATCCCCAACTTTAACCTTGTCGCCCTTTTTGACCACAGGCTTAGAGGGTGCTCCAATATGCTGTGCAACGGGTATCGATACTGTTTTTGGAAGCGGCAGTTTTTCAATAGCGCTTTCTGCTGAGTATTTACTCTCTGCAGGATGAACACCGCCTTTTGTAAATGTTTTTAACACTTTATCCCTCCTTATTTATTTTGAGTTGATGAATCGTTTTCTTTTTTATCAGATACTTCTGCATTTTGCTCTTTTGCAGCATCCTTTTTTTCTTCTTTCACCTTTCGCGGTGGAAAGTTTATCTCCAGAATTGCTCCTGTAGGACATTCGGTTACACATTTTCTGCATAGCTTACATTTATTAGGATCGATATAAGCAAGGAAGTTTTCCATGGTAATGGCATCAAAAGGACATACTTTGACACATTTACCACATCCAATACAAGCAACTTTACATGCTTTTCTTGCAATACCGCCTTTATCCTGATTAACGCAGGAAACAAAAATTTTGCGGTCTTTTTTATTTTTCTTCCTTAGTTCGATAATGTCGTTTGGACAGGCTTTAACACAAGCTCCGCAAGCCGTGCAATTATCATCAACAACTACGGGCAATCCTGTTTCTTCGTCCATATATATGGCGTCAAAATCACAAACCTCAACACAATCGCCTAATCCCAGGCAACCATATTGACAATTGGTTTCGCCGGCATACAAAGCCGAAGAAATAACGCAAGAAGAAGCACCGTCATATTCATTAACACGTTTTCGATGTTCGGGAGATCCTGAACACCGGACAACAGCTACTAACGGCTCTTTAGCTTCCACTTCTTTACCTAATATTTTAGCAACGGCAGCCATGGTCTCATTTCCACCTACTGGACAATACAGGTCAGAAATATCATCGGCTTTTACCAATGCTTCGGCAAACCCTCTACAACCGGGATAACCACAACCTCCGCAATTTGCAGCTGGAAGGGCTTCTTCTACCTGGTCGATACGAGGATCTTCATAAACCTTAAATTTCTGAGCT
>JBNJFS010000073.1:0-10278 GCA_051747085.1 Bacteroidota bacterium | reverse complement strand
AAGTTGCTCTAATACACTCATTTCGCCAAACTTATGGATTGCTCGTTTTTTGTAGTATTGAGCTACGCCAAAGAGTAACACCAAAACAGGTATTGTTAACAGTAAATACAAATATTCCGGATTCCCAAATCTAAACATACCTTTAAGGTTTATTTTTCTTTCATTTTTTATTAATTTTCATCGCTCCTATTACGGTATTTGCCGTAATAAGGTGTGACGTAACGTTACTTCTGCCAGTAATAAAGCAGCAGCTATCAACACAAAAATTAAAAATTCTTCTTTTTTCTTACTAAACTCTTTTACTTCAATTTCTATCTTCTCCATCTGATCAATTTCCTCGTATATCTGTTTGAGTTTAGCATTGTCTGTTGCCCTGAAATATTTACCTCCGGTAGATTGGGCAATATCCTCTAAGAGCTCCTCGTCAATTTCTACGGGCATATTCCTTAGTTGTATACCATACGGTGTATTTACAGGGTAAGGAGCCTGTCCCATGCTTCCAACACCAATTGTATATACTTTAATACCAAATGTTTGTGCCAGCTCGGCCGCTGTTATGGGTGCAATCGTTCCTGCATTATTAACTCCGTCTGTTAACAGAATAATAACTTTACTCGGGCTGTTACTGTCTTTTAACCGGTTAACGGATGTTGCAAGTCCCATTCCTATGGCTGTTCCATCTTCAATGATTCCACTATTGATATCTCGAAACAGATTAATTAAAACATTATGGTCTGTAGTTAAAGGACATTGCGTAAAACTTTCGCCACTAAAAACCACTAAACCCATTCGGTCATTTCTTCGTCCGTTGATAAACTGAATAGCTAAATCTTTCGAAGCCTCAAGACGGTCGGGTTCAAAATCGCGGGCCAGCATACTACTGGAAACATCCAGGGCTAAAACAATATCAATTCCTTCTGTTTTTTCGTTTTTCCAACTTAACGTAGATTGAGGCCTGGCTATTGCAATAATGAGTAATGCAAGAGCGATAATCCTAAAAGCAAATAATGCATGACGCAAAATATGTTTATACGTTATATGCTTGTCACCAATTCCTTTTAATGTAGAAACCTGGATACTTGCATTAATATTATGATGCTTAAATACATACCAAACAATGATAGGTATAATTAGCAACAATAAATAGAGTAAATCTGGATTTGCAAATGTTATATTATTCATAATTTTTTCACCCTAAAAAATTTTACTCCTGTTTCACTTTTTGTTCAGATGGTTTTGGCTTATCAGCCGTATCATCCTTTTCATGATTATTTTCTTCACTATCTTCAATAATTTCTAATTTCGTTTCATCCACAAACCGGAGGGCATCATCGTAACACTTTTGATGTTCATCTGCCACGGGTTTAAATTTCGCAAACTTTACCAGGTCTGACACATAAAATATATCCTTAAGCAGTCCGAATGGTTGTTCGTCATAAAACGGTGAACTTTTAAGCGATTGTAAAATCTCATCCGATGTACGTTCTAAGGTTCTTATGGCATACCTGTTCCATAAGTATTTTCTTAGTATATCGGTTAATTCAGTATAATATTCTTTTACCCGGTCATTTTGCCAAAGTTTCTGCTCCTTTAACTTGTCCAAATCGCGATAAGCGATAACATGTGCAGGTTCCAAAGGCTTAACCTTTCGAATAAGCGGTTCTTTACGAATAATTTTACGAACGATATATATCAATAACAAAATCAACAGGATTAAGCCCAATCCTCCAAAAACCCATGGTAAAATCTCAGCTAAACTAACCGGTGCTTCATAGGGCCCTTTGATATCTTTTATGGCTTTTGTTGTATCAACCGGTACCGTGTTTACTTTAAATAAAAGAGCATTTGTTTTTAAGGTATCCTCACGATATAAAAACGGGATGGATGGAATGGCATAATGCCCGGAATCGAATGCCGTAATAAGTACTTTTTGATTTATTTGTATATGGTTGTTTTCCAGTTTTAAAGTATCCGGTGTAAACTGCTCAATAACCTCAATATTATCGGTAAGTTTATTCTCAAATAATGGAAGCAATACCGTATCATCTATGGACTGAAAAACAGATAATTCCAATCCTACCTGGTCGCCAATAAGCGCTTCGTTTGTATCAAGCGTTGCCTGTACCTCTACTTGTTGGGCCGAAGCTTCAGCGAATACAAATGCTGCCACTAATAATGAAAGTATATATTTTAACCTCATTTTCCTCATAAATCTTTGATACGACGTTTATCGTTTTTTAAATAAATTGATTAAAGGCTTCACATAATCCTGCCCTGTAGCAATCGATACATAATCGACCCCTGCTTTTAATAATATATTGCTCACTTTACTTTCCATCGTTTTATACCAGTTGGTATATTGATTTCGGAGTTTTGGGCTGGATGTATCGACCCATGCATAATTTCCTGTTTCCGCATCACGCATACGGATTAAACCTACCGGGGGTAGTACTTTCTCCCGTTCATCATAGATTCTTAATCCGATTACATCGTGTTTTCTGTTCGCAATCCGTATTGCTTCATCAAAACGGGGAATTCCTGTTTCATTATCATCATCGATAAAATCGGAAATTACAAATGCTGTGCTGCGTTTTTTTATCGCATTGGTTAAATATCGTAAGGCTTCGGATATATTTGTCCCTTTATTCTCGGGTGTAAATTCAATAAGCTCGCGAATAATACGCAAAATATGTGTGCGTCCCTTTTTAGGCGGAATAAATTTCTCTACCTTATCGCTAAATAAAAGCACTCCGATTTTATCGTTATTTTGAATGGCTGAAAAAGAAAGAACGGCTGCAATTTCGGTAATCAGGTTCTTTTTTAATTGGGTTTGTGTTCCAAAAACCCTCGAATTACTAACATCCACAAGCAGCATCACCGTTAATTCACGCTCTTCTTCATATATCTTGATAAATGGATGATTAAAGCGGGCGGTAACATTCCAGTCAATATTTCGGATATCATCGCCATACTGATATTCACGTACTTCACTAAAGGTCATTCCGCGACCTTTGAAAGCACTATGATATTCCCCGGCAAAAATATTTTTAGATAATCCCCGGGTTTTTATTTCTATTTTTCTTACTTTTTTTATGAGTTCTGAAGCTTCCACAACCATTAATTTTTAGTAAAAAATCAATTTTTTTCGAGCTTCTTTGTTACAACGGAAAAATACCATTCATCTTTTTTTAACCGGATAACATAATTATCTTTCCCGGAAATATAATCGTACCAGGTTAAATCTTTCTGATACTCAAAATTCTTATTTAACGAATCAATGGTTGACCTTAATAAACCGTAATCACACATTAAAATCTGATATTTACAGTATCCGTCATCACCAAGAACAAATAACAACGTACGATAGCCATCTGTATCTTCGTATTTAATGAAACTACTTTTACCCAAAACTTCTTTAGAAAAATAGTAGTCGCGATAATTTTGTTTCATCTCCTTTTTGATGGTCAACTTATGAGCACCTACATAATTTTGTCCAAAAACACATACACTCGAAATAACAATAAACAGAAGTACAATTATTTTTTTCATAAAATATCAAATAAATTAAGGAACTTCCACGGTATTTAATATCTCCGTAATGATATCTTCGGAAGTAATGTTCTCTGCTTCGGCCTCGTAAGACAATCCTATCCGGTGTCTTAATACATCATGGCAAATGGCACGAACATCTTCAGGAATAACATAACCTCTTCGCTTAATAAAGGCATACGCTTTTGCTGCCATGGCTAAATAAATACTTGCACGTGGCGAGCCACCGTAATTTATTAAAGCAGAAAATTTCTCCAGGTTATATTTTTCAGGATACCGGGTAGCAAAAACGATATCCAAAATATATTGTTCAATTTTCTCGTCGATGTAAACATCTTTCACCACATTTCGGGCATCGATTATATTTTGTGGTTTTAAAATGGCCTTAGCTACAGGAAACTCTTTGGCAATGTTTTCACGAACAATTAATTTTTCTTCTTCCAGTTTTGGATAATCAACCACCACTTTAAGCATAAACCGGTCAACTTGTGCTTCAGGTAATGGATAAGTACCCTCCTGTTCGATAGGGTTTTGTGTTGCCATTACTAAAAAGGGTTTGGGGAGGATATGCGTTTCATCACCAATAGTAACCTGTCGTTCCTGCATGGCTTCCAACAACGCACTTTGAACTTTTGCCGGCGAACGGTTTATCTCATCAGCCAAAACAAAATTGGTAAAAATAGGTCCTTTTTTTACCTGAAATTCTTCTTTCTTCTGGCTGTAAATCATAGTACCAATCAGGTCGGCAGGCAATAAGTCAGGAGTAAATTGTATCCGGCTATAATCAGCATCCACAATACTCGACAGGGTTCTTATGGCTAATGTTTTGGCCAGCCCCGGAACACCTTCCAGTAAAATATGTCCATCAGAAAGCAAACCAATTAAAAGGGAATCGACAAGATGTTTCTGTCCAACAATTACCTTCCCCATTTCCATTTTTAGCATATCAACAAAAGAGCTTTCCTTCTCTATTCGTTCATTTAACTCTTTTACATCAACTGTGTCATTCATAGTTTCTTAATTTTTGAAAAGATACACAAAAATACTTCTTTAAAAAAAATAAATAATTATACTTCTATTTTCTGTTTAATAGCGCAATGATACATGTTTTTTGTGTTAAAAAATGTTAAAGTAGTTTAAGAATGACTAATAATAATAGCAGAGAAAAGTATAAAACGCAGCATCTCCAAAAATATTCAGAAAAAAAATAGTTAAGTTAACCAATCCTTTAAACAGGCCGAATATTTATTTTATCGGTTATCTAAGAAATAATAGGCCAAAGAAAAACTGATTACCTGATTTTGTGAGTTTTCAAAAATACTTTCGGAGGTATATTCAAAAATGTCGGTTAAAGTCAGGGCATAGCGGAATCCTGCCTGAAAGTCTCCTATTTTGGTATTAAGGATTAATCCCAACCCGGCAAGAACATTGAAATCAAATTTATTATTAATTTCCAGATCATAATACGCCCTGTCATATAGGTCATCCGTAATTTCTGATTTGATTTTATCGCTGATAAGATACCCTACCGAAGGCCCTATATTAACGTATACTTTCACGTTTCGTTTACCAAAATAAATATGGGTTAAAAAAGGTAATTCAATATAATTGAGATTTCTTTGATACGAATTAGGAATGGTATCTAAATCTTCCAACCACCCTTTTTGAGAAAAATTAAGTTCAACCTGCAAGGCTAAGTTTTTTTGATTGCTGTATTTAAACACAAAACCACCCGTGTAACCAAGTTTTATTCCTTGCTTAACTCCAGGGGAAAAAAGTACACTTGAGTAATTAACTCCCTGCTTAATTCCGAACTGAGCGACAGGTTCAAAATCTTTAACCTGCCCGTGGGAAGAAGTAAATACAAAAAATAGAATTATAATTACAACCTGTTTTTTCAAAACTTTTCTTATTTTAGTGAATGGCAAATATAATGAATTAACTGTTTTTAATCCTAACATTTGAATATGTAAAAATACTACACTAATTTAGTTTTGCGTATGGCACGATTTGAACAACCTTCGATTTTTATACAAAATATACGAATTGATGAGCCGGTAACCACGCTTACCGATTTATTCGTTTCATTCGTTTGCTTTTATGCCTTTTACAAATTAAACAAAATTCCCGTCCACAATAAAGTACATTTGTATTTGCGTTATTATTTTCTGAGTATGGGTATTGCTACAGCCATTGGAGGTATTGTAGGCCATGGCTTTTTGTATCTTTTCGACACACAATGGCATTTGCCCGAAAATATGATGAATTTTATAGGCAAAATTTTCGGAAAAGATTTATTAAAAACCGTAGCCAATCCGTGGAAACTGCCCGGATGGCTTACCAGCATGTTTTCCATAATGTTGGTAGAAAGAGCCGCTATTGAATATGCCAGGCCTTTATTAAAAGAAGGTGTAGGAAGATTTTTTGCCTGGCTGAATATTATTGAGCTTACAACATTTGTAATGCTTACATTTCTTACCCTTAATTTCTTTTTTGTTGAAATCCATTCGGCATACGGATTATTAGTCATTGTTGCCAGCTTTAATCTGTTTGTATATGTAAAAACGAAAACCAGAGGCAGCAAGCTATTTTTAATGGCCGTTGGGTTTTCCGCTATCGGAGCATTATTTTTTATGAACCAGTGGGGAATTGGTCCGTGGTTTAATCATTTTGATATTAGCCATACTTTTATGACGGTTAGTGCCCTGTTTTTTTATAAAGGTTCATTACATATTTTAAATGATCCCGTGTTGACCAAAAGAAGCTTATAAAATCCTCCGGAAAGATTATCTGAACATTTCTGTTTATAAATATGTTTCTGTATATAAACAAATGTTAAACGAAAGAAAAAAAGGATTTACTATGAAAAATTTAGGATTATTAATAGGAACAATGCTCATCAGCATTTTTGCTTTTGCGCAGGATGTACCGGTAAATACCGAATTGTCGGAACTTAAATGGACGGGTAAAAAGGTTACCGGTGAACATTGGGGTTATATTCAGTTAAAAGATGCCTCTCTATCAGTAAAAAACAATAAAATTGAATCCGGTGTCTTTAAAATTGACATGGAAAGTATGGATAACCAGGATCTTGAAAATGAAAAAACCAACGCTCAATTAATTGGGCATTTAAAATCGGATGATTTCTTCAGTGTGGATAAATATCCTGTTGCAACGTTAAAAATTAAAGAATCAACACCTTTCAAAAATGGTTTTGCTGAAATTAAAGCAGATTTAACGATTAAAGAAATTACTCATCCTGTTTCATTTAAAGCAGAAAAGCTTGTAAACGGTTATAAAACCAAAATAACGATAGACCGGACAAAATATAATGTTCGTTATGGCTCGGACAAATTTTTCGATAACCTGGGCGATAATATGATTTATGATGATTTTGTTTTAGAAGTAAAAATCATAACCGAATAGTCACAATAATTCAAGGTCATACTTTAAAACTTATCCATTAAGATTAAAGTATGGCCTTTTAATTTAATTCCAACTCCAGCTCTTCACCTATAGCAAAAACAAAGTTTCCGGTGGCTGCATTCACTAAAATTTCGCCATCGCAATTGGGGTGAAATTCATAAAGAACGTGACCAAATACAATACTATTTTTATTTACTGATGAAGAAACTTCCACATCCTGAAGAAATACATGTCCGTGGGTTGGATTTTTAAGGCAGTTAACAGAAAAATAAGTATCAATCATTGCCATTTGTAAAGCCCCAACAGATGACTCTGTTTCGTAATTTTCAACAGCAACTGCTTGCTGACCGCCAAAAATTTTAAATTCATCATCCCATAAATTCTCATAGGTACCCTGATGGTAAATATCAATAATCCATGCATTCTGAGCAATGGCAATTTCATGTATTTCCGTTCGTTCGTTATTTAATTTCTCCAGATTTTCATTTATCTCTTCCTCCGTTAAATCAATGCCAATATCCAAATTAGAACCCAGATTAATATCCATAGCCACATAAACGGCTGTTATTTTCTCTTCGGTAAATATTACCGGAAAAGCAATAACATTTAATAGTTTATAACTTCCGGTTACAATATCCATATCGGTAAAAAACACAGAAATAAGAGCTGTATTTTCTCCGGTTTGTAAAGCTGCAACCACCATTTGCCCGTAACTATCTCCTTTGAATTTATACGGATAATCAACATTTGTATCGATATAAATTAATGTTGATTTTTTTGATTTCGAAATTTTAGTATTGGGAACATCATATCCCTTTAAGGTTAAAATAGCTACTTCAGCTGCATAACCAACCGGAATTACTGTTTTTATGGTTTGGGTAACCGGACTCACCGGAGGATCCTGAAACCATTCTTTCACTTCTTTCACTTTTCGGCAGGAAACAGTCAAAAGAATGATAATAATTATTATTGGAACAAGTTTTTTCATCGCAACTATTTTGTATCTATTATTTTATACATAAATTGTACCGTTTTAGTTACATTAAAATTAATGCATGTGATTATGGAAAAAACCTATAAGATTGCATCGTTTCTGCTGGTAATACTTGGAGCAGTTCATGCTTTATTTACGCCGTTTTTTTATCAAACCATAAATGCCGATTCGTTATGGTTTTTAGGAACCGGACTTGCTTATATTTTCATGGGGTTGTATAATTTAGCTTCCATAAAGGTTAAAATTATAAGTATCTTTAATATTGCAATCCTTTTAAATTTTATAGCTACAATTTTCACTATTGCAATCACATACCTATTAAGAGATCCGCAATCATTTGTTGCGATGGTTTTAGTTATTTTTGTATTTCTTAACAGTATTTTTATCAAAATTTTTAATTAACCTTTTATACTTCTTTTTAAACAGTGATATCAATTGTTTTACTCGTCATTTTGGGGCTTATTCTCGTTTTAAAAGGTGCTGATTTATTTGTTGATAGTGCATCGGCCCTGGCCCAAAGATTTAATCTGTCCGAGTTAGCCATAGGGTTAACTATTGTTGCCTTTGGAACATCTGCACCCGAACTCGTTGTAAATGTTTTTGCTTCGGTACAAAATCACCAGGAAATTGTTTTAGCAAATATTTTAGGAAGTAATAATTTTAATGTATTTATCATTTTAGGATTAGCCGGTATTATTACTCCGCTTTCGGTACAATCAAATACTGCCTGGAAAGAAATTCCCTTCTTGTTGTTCACAGCATTTGTTTTGTTTTTTTTGTTAAATAACCCCCTGTTTCTCTCTGCTGAAGACAGAGTGTTAAATCGTTTGGAAGGGATTATTTTATTGTTTCTATTTCTGCTGTTTTTATTTTATGTGTATAAGCAATTAAAAACCGATCGTTCAACTGCAAAGCTGCAAAAAAAAGAGTTCCCGATGTTTAAAACAATTCTTTTTTTTATTTTAGGGTTGGGAGGATTAGTTATGGGCGGTAAACTGGTAGTTCAAAATGCCATAAAATTAGCCACAATCTTGCATGTTAGTGAAAAAATTATCGGTCTAACCATTGTTTCTGTTGGAACATCGTTACCGGAACTGGCCACTTCGATTGTTGCTGCTGCAAAAAAGAACAACGATATTGCCGTTGGAAACATTATCGGATCGAATATTTTTAATATTCTATTGATCTTAGGGTTAAGCTCAATCATTAATCCCATTGCTTATGATTTAAAATTCAACACCGATTTATTTATTTTGACGGGAGGAACATTATTCCTATTTATCGCGATGTATACCGGTAAAAGAAAAAAGTTAGATCGGTGGGAAAGTATGCTGCTATTTGTTTTTTATATAGCCTATATGGTTTATTTGATTGTGGTTTAATTATTTTTCTCTTCTTTATTCATTCTTTTCAACTGCTTCATCACATTTTTTGAGGTAAGCGCAAAAAATGGGCGAATAGGGACGCCTGCTCTTTTTAAACTTTTAGCTATCCATACATTGCATGTTTTAAAAATATAATATTTCTCGATAGAGAGATAAAACTGACTATTTTGTTTTAAGCCGTTTTTTAGTTTAATATTATTACTGTTCTCGTCTAAGGCAAAGCTTTTATTGAAGTATTGAATCAAATTCTTAAAATTTTCATCATTCAGATTAATTATTTCTATCTCATAATTCTCATAATGTTTTTCCGGATTATCCATTAATGCAGTAATATGCAAGGCCGATTTTGTTGGGAATAGTCCTGCCTTAAAAGCAATCCAAAAAGTCTCTTTTTCAGCCATATAAAAATCTTTATCTCCCCAACCTATTTCGATAAAATTAAATTCATTAAAATCATCTTGTAAAGAAGGAAAAAATTCTAACGCTTCGTTTTTATCAAAAATAACTCCGGTGTGCCAATCGTATTTTACTACATAAATTTTATGGCGGTTATACTCTTGATCTGATTCCTGAGCAAATGAGAAACAATAAAATAATATCAATACTTTAATCCACAGCAAACAAAAAAAAACGTTTCTCATATTTCACGGATTTTAATTATCAGTTAAGGGTATATCCGAATATTGCAATCCAATGGGAGACACTTCCTGCAATAACCAATAAATGCCAGATTAAATGACTATATTTAATTTTTTCTAATTTAAAAAACAACACTCCCAGGGTATAACATCCTCCACCAATAAAAATAAGTCTAAATCCCATGGGGTGCATATTATGATATAACGGCCCTATAAATAATAGTAGCAACCATCCCATGATAATATAGGAAATTACATAAAATATATTGACTCCTTTTTCAAATTT
>JBNJFS010000072.1:0-10341 GCA_051747085.1 Bacteroidota bacterium | reverse complement strand
CTAACTCCTGAATTTGTTGCTCAACATGGCACTCCGGATGTTATTATAACCGACCCGCCACGGGCAGGAATGCACAAAGATGTGGTAGCAACTATATTACAAGTTAATCCAAAAAAGATTGTGTATGTGAGTTGTAATCCGGCAACACAAGCCCGGGATATTAGCCTGCTGGATGAAAAATATAAAGTTTCCAGAGTACAACCGGTGGATATGTTCCCGCACACGTATCATGTTGAAAATATTGTTTTGCTGGAACGGATTTAGAACAACATTCCTGTTGATTTATCCGCCAAGCCGCTCCAAGCGGCTAGGCGGGTCACAGAAAAGTATAAAGTTACCAAAGTGCAGCCGGTAGATATGTTCCCGCACACCTACCATGTTGAATGTTGAAAATGGGTAAGCTGGTAAGGTAAAACGAACATTCATAACGACTTGAATCGATCCTGCCCGTTTAAATGGTTTTTAATGCAAATCTTTTTCACTTTCGTTTTTTCCGCATCAAGGGGAATTTATTGCAAGCAATCCCCACTTACTTTGGTTTCAATTGACTGATTGTCAACTGAAAAAAAACACAAAATATTTAGCAGCAATTAAAAAAAATAGCTAAATTTGAAATTAAGCACTCAAATCATCAAAAAAATTAACTATTCACAAAGAATTTTCATTATAAAAAACAATCAACATGGAAAACGAAAGTAAAAACACAGAAGAAGCCAAAACTTTTGATATATCATTATCAGAAAAATCAAATGATTATTTAAAAAAAGCAGCTCCCTGGATGAAATTTGTTAGCATTGTTGGATTTATTATGTGTGGGATTATGGTTATCGCTGCATTTGTGATGATGTTGAATTCAGGGAATACCTATAGTGGATCAAACATAGGTTTAGGAGCCGGTTTTTTATATCTTGTGGGTGCTGTAATCTTTTTTATCATAAACAGGTTCTTATTCTTATATGCTAATGGGATAAATAAAGTATATAAGCTGAATGATAATGATGCACTTGAAACTGCATTTAAAATGCAAAACAACTTCTGGAAAATTGTTGGTATATTTCTTATTATATACATATCATTAATGGCTATAGCAATGGTATTTTTTGTTGTTGGTGATATTTTTAAACCATTTTAATACAGAAGCTAAGCAGGTATAATTTTCCGCAGCATGCTGGTTTATTACAAGTAGACAACACTCCTGCCATCCGGCAGGTAAATCTGCTTGCTGCGGGTTTGGGTGGTTGCCTGAACTCCGGGTTACACCCTGAGTTCCCAATCTTTCGCCCTTACAGGAATTTTTGGGTCCAACGGATATTCCTGTCCGTTGGATTCAATCAATGGTTTATAGGATAAACTAACGGACTAAGGCTTTACTCCATTTTAAAAATTCAGTCAACCCGATGAATTCATCATTCATGCAAAGAATTATTCAACACGATTATTCATTCATTTACATTCCGGCAAACTTTATTCATCATATAGTCATTTGATTATTAATCAAAAAAAATTAATTTAGCTTGTGAAATTTATCTTTTAATACTCAAGAAAAAACATAGTAAGAACAAGGATATCATACGAATGACGAAGGACAAAATCACTACGGATAAAAATTCCCATTATAATTATATTGACCTTTTATTTGGGCGTCGGGATCAATATAGTCTTGAACACCGCTTTTTTAATTCAGTATGTCTTTTTTCTGCTTTAGCTGCCAGTTTTGCTACCATAACCAACATTGCGTTAGATTTAAATAAACAACTTACCCTGTTTACACTAATATCCAGTGTTGTGCTATTTCTCTTTTACTATTTATCGCGTAAAAAAAGTATTTTTAAATCCCTCGTCACCCCTTTTATTATTTATTCACTCATTATTCTTTCATTTGTTTGGTTTTATAATGCCGGTTCGGAAGGTCCGGTAGTGTTTGTTTATCTATTAGGGTTAATTCTGGCGGTAATTATTACCGAAGGGAGGAATCGTATAATTGTGATTTCATTTTTTATCATTAATCTTATTGTTCTTTTTACCTTAGAACGAAGATTTCCTGAACTGATTACGAGGTATGAAAGTGAAAATATCAAATTTTACGATGTAACGATTACCTTTTTATTTTCATTTCTTCTGATATACTTTGTTGTTGCAATCCTGGTAAAAAGTTATCGCGAGGAAAAAAATATATCATCTACCCAACATGAGAAACTCCTTTTTCAAAAAAAACAAATTACGGATAGTATACAGTATGCGAAAAACTTACAATCGGCTTTATTACCTAATCAAATATCAATAAAAAGATTATTATCCGATTTCTTTATTTTTTTTCTACCCAAAGATATTGTAAGTGGTGATTTTTACTGGGTAAAAAAAATTAACAAAAAAAATATAATTGCAGCAGCTGATTGTACCGGACATGGAGTTCCCGGAGCTTTCATGAGTGTATTAGGGATATCGCTGTTAAACGAGATTGTCCGAAGGAAGGAAGTAAAAAAAGCCAACCAGGCTTTAGAACTTTTAAGGTATGAATTAAAAAACACTTTAAACAAAACCGACGAAGGGTATTTACTTAATAATGGAATGGATATTGCCCTGTGTATTATTGATACCGAAAATAAAATATTGCAATATTCGGGAGCCAATACTCCGCTATATTATATCCGTGACGATAAATTGACAGAAATAAAAGCTACACGAAATCCCATTGGAATTACTCCCATTGAGATCCCTTTTCAGAACCATGAAATAGAATACCGTGAAGACGATATCTTTTACTTGTTTTCCGATGGCTTTATTGACCAGTTTGGTGGTGATAAGGGAAAGAAATACCGCTCACGAAGATTCAAGCACTTACTCCTTAAAATTCATGATAAACCGCTGGAAGAACAAAAAGATATCCTTGAAAAAAATTATAAAAACTGGGTAAATAATAAACACGAACAACTGGATGATATTATGATTTTTGGTTTTAAACCATAAAAAAACACCCGATAAAAGTTCGGGTGTTTTAGATTATTCTGAATCATAAAATCTATTCTTTAATTTTTTCAGGAATCTTTTCTTCAGGATGATCCGTTTTAAAATCAACCCAATATTGTTTGATGGTCGATTTTATTTCCTTATGAAGCAATAACAAGCCTGTTAAATTCGGGATAGCCATAAACACTACCGTTAATAACGATAAGCTCCAGATAATGGTCGTATCGGTAAACGACGCAATAAAAAAGGCTACCACAAAAAACAAGCGGTAAATAACCACATATCTTGAGCCAAACAGGAATGTTACTGACCGGTCGCCATAATAGGACCACGAAATAGCTGTAGAAAAAGCAAATAGCATTAACCCAATGGCCACAATATATTGCCCCCAGTTTCCGAAAAAGCTTCGGGTAAATGCCACGGCTGTCAGCGGAGCACTATGAATAAGTGATTCTCCTTCGAGAATAACCGGTATTTCCTGCTCCTGAATCCGGCCATTTACAACAGGGATATCGCCGTTAAAAACGGTTTTCGTCAGCTCATTTTCTTTTTCATAAACAATGATATTTTCAGCAATCGAACGGGCATGCAGAAGCGTAATATTATCATTGGTAATTTTACCATTAACAATCGATAACTCCCCATTAAATGCATCCACTTTATCCCCTCCATTCAGGTGGTTACGAAGCATTTTTACCTCTTCGGGATTGTTTTCAGTATATGTATTGGCTAAAATTTCAATATCTGTATCCTGAAATTGGTTAGGTACTTTATCATTCCAAACACCTGAAGACAACAATACCAAACCGGTAATGGTACAAATAATGATGGTATCGATAAAAGGTTCTAAAATAGCAACAAGTCCTTCGGAAACCGGCTCGTGAGCTCTGGCAGCAGAGTGCGCAATAGGAGCAGAACCCTGACCGGCTTCGTTTGAAAAAAGCCCGCGGTTAACGCCCTGATTAAAAGTATACGCAAATCCGGCACCCAAAAAACCTCCCATGGCTGCAGTACCTGAAAAGATATCTTTAAAAATAGCAACAAACGAAGGTATAATATTTTCGTAATTGTAAAAAATAACGGCAAAAGCACCAATTAAATATATAAGAGCCATTCCGGGAACCAACCTTTCGGTTACTTTAGCAATACGCTTAATGCCACCAATAATAACAAGTGCCAGAAGTACAGACATTACCGCACCGGTAATTATATGCTTTACCCCAAAAGTGGCAAAAACAGAATTGGAAATACTATTAATCTGAGGTAAACTACCCGACCCAAAAGAAGAAAGAATGGTTGCAGCAGCAAAAAAGCCACCCAGCCATTTTCCGGTTTTAACAACTTTGCCGTTTTTAAGGTTGATATTTAACCGCTTTTTCATGTAGTACATCGGTCCACCGGCAACCATCCCTTTTTCATCGAATTCACGGTATTTGTGCGAAATAGATACTTCGACAAACTTGGTACACATCCCAAAAAAGGCGGTAACCAACATCCAGAATAATGCAGCCGGTCCTCCAAGGTGAATAGCTAAAGCTACCCCGGCGATATTGCCGGTTCCTACGGTTCCCGAAAGAGCTGTGGTTAATGCCTGGAAGTGAGAAGTATCTCCTTCATCCCCTTTCCGGTCGAATTTCCCTTTTACAATTTTTATGGCATGTTTAAAATATCTTAGCTGAGGGAATTTTAAATAAATGGTGAAAAATAATCCGGTACCCACTAAAAAGAAAACAAACCATTCATGCCCGCCAAGAAAGCCATGAAGGTTCTGAAAGAAATTGTTTAATTGTTGCATAGTGTTTCGTTTCGGTTAATTATATCAGGTTTAGTTGAAATGTTAACAAATGTAATAATATTTATAAATCTTCAAAATAGCATGATTAAACAAATATTGGATTTTAAGGTATCCGAAAGGTTTAATTCAGAATAATTTTAAATTTTATTCGCCCAGAAACCATAAATTCGTTTAAAACGCTGAATTTGTTGGGGTATTAATTTTATCTTTGAAACCTATGGAATGTTTACATCAATATTTTTTTCATAATAAAGAGATTAAATCTTGCACAGCGTTCAATGAATCGGTTACCGATACAGGTTTGTCGGTATACGAAATCATACGGATTGAGCAAGGGGTACCGCTTTTTATCACCGACCATTTAGACAGGCTCTTTACTTCTGCCGGAATATTAAATTTAACCATTACTGAAACAAAGAGCGAACTACAGCATGATATCAATACCTTAATCGATAAAAACCGGGTTGCCACAGGAAAAATAAAATTAGTAATTCATTTTAAGAACAATGGCAGTATAAAAGAAGAGGATTTATTGATCTACTTCACCCCCTACTACTTTCCATCGGCACAGGAATATATCGCCGGTGTTCCGGTAGGTTTATGTAAAGCTATACGTACCAACCCCAATGCAAAAGTACTTAATATAAAAGCCCGAAAGAAAGCAAACGATGTTATTGCCGAAGCAAAAGTTTTTGAAGTAATTCTGTTAGATAACAAAGGATTTATTACCGAAGGCAGCCGATCGAATATTTTTTTTATTAAAGGAAACACAATATATACCCCTTTTTCGGCTGATGTTTTACAAGGCATTACCCGAAAAAATATTTTTCGTATTTGCGAACAACATAACATTAAATTAGTTGAACAAAATATCCGGTTATCAGAAATTGAAAACTACGAAGCTGCATTTTTGTCAGGCACATCGCTCAAAGTATTACCCATAAAAAATATTGAAAACATATCTTTCAATACATCCCAAAAAACGTTGAAAAAACTCATGCTGCTTTACAATCAATTTATTGATAAGTACATTAAGGAAAATCAGTTACCCTAACCAGTTAATCATATTTTTGGTCTCAACAAATGGATTTACTTTTCCGAATAAAAAATCATCATCCCTGCCTGGTTTATTGTAGCACATCATGGGATGCATCGATTCAATCTTATGGTTTATTTTAATTTTGCTGGTTATGCTTTTGGCATTATTTCCCCAGATAAACCAGATAATCCTGTCATTTTTTTGATGGATATATTTCAACAGCTCGTGTGTAAAAGGATACCAGAGGCTTTCATGGCTATTGGGCTTGCCTGTCTCGCAGGTAAAAGATGTGTTTAACAATAAAACGCCTTGTTTTTCCCACTGTTTAAACAGCTTGTCTGGCGGCTGAATAAAAAATGAATGGTCTATTTTCTCTTTAATCTCACTATACTTCAGGAATTGGTTATGATAAGCATAATAGATTGAACGAATAATATTTTTTAACGAAATATTATTAAAAGTATCGTGCCACGATTTTAGTGTTCCCACCTCAAAAGCTCTGCCGGTAGCCACCCCTTTTTGCGGATAAGGATCCTGTCCGAGAATAACAACTTTTACCTTATTAAGCGGAAGGGTTAAAAAATGAAAAACACGATGGGATGAGGGGGTATACTCTGTTCCATTTTGAATAATTTCACCTTCAATAGATTCAATAAGTCTCAGGTTTTCAGGGGTAAGAAAATCAAGCCACGACTTGTCTACCTGACTTAATGAGTTTATAAATACCGAGTTATTTTTCACCGGGGAATACTTTGAAAAATGTTATTACTTTAAAAAAATTAGTTATCAGACGGGCCTTTAAACATTTTCCACATCGCTTGTTCCTTCTTAAAATCATAAAATGATTCTTTAAATTCTTTCATCCTTTTCCCCGACCATATCCCCGTAGCATATTGTTTAAACAGGATCTCATCCTGACGAAGAATATATAAAACAGGAAATCCAAAATGATAATTAATCTCAATATCGATATTGGATATATACTCCTTAAATTGTTTATGCACCCTCCCCTTTTTCAAAATCTTAAGGTATACATCGTTGTTAATAGCAACAAACTCACCCAAATGATAACGGCTGTATTTTAGCAAAAAGATATCCCGTAGGGACAATACTAAAAGAATCAAAATTAAATATACAGCTTCTTCCCATGAATATGGAGGTAAAATTAGGTACGTTATTACGATTAAATCGGGCAGGTAGAGATAAAAATTTCTTTTCATAAATAAGAAAACTCTACCCAGATAATCATTGTCGGGGTGTTCTGAGAAATAATTTAACTGCATAATTCTATTCATCTAGCCAGGGATCGTTATGCAAGTTTGTTGATGCATAAATATCTGCTCCCTGATATTTTATAATATTTGTGATAATCTCAATTTTCGCTTTCACTTCTTCTGTATTTTCAACTCCTTTGTTGACCGATTGGTTGTAATCGTTTAATGCATCGGTATACTTTTGAAGCTTATACAACAAACCGGCTCGTTTAACCAATATCTCAACATTATCCGGATACTGTCTGTTTAATTTATTTAACTGCTCCAACGCTTCGTTATATTCTTTTTTTTTGATTAACTGGTCAACCTGCTTTAAATGATTTTTCATGTTAAAATAATCAATCCCGATTTATAAAGCAAAAATAGTCGAAAACAAGGAAAAAGTGAAAAATTAACCGGAAATATATTTTTGCTTTTTAGCTATCTGAATAATTTCACTTTTATCACCTGCATTTAGCTTTAACATAATATTGGCAATAAACGTTTCAAGGGTTTTGATATTAATATTTAACCGCTCCGATATTTTTATCTGGGTTAGATTTTCAGCAAAGAAGCCCATGATTTTTTTTTCGTAGCTATTGAGCGAATCGAGCTGATTTTCCGGCGTTATTTCTTTTTTATCGGCAGAATTAAATCCATATTTTGACTTAAATTGAGGGCAGTAATAATTCTTTCCCTCGCGAACATGATAAACAGCATTTATCAATTCGTTTATTTTAGAATTTTTGGCTACGAAGCCTTTGGCTCCATGTTTAAGCAGCTGCTCAATAAACCAGTTTTCCAAATACATGGTAAAAACAATGACCTTAATGTCGGGATAGTCAATCTTTAATTGCTCAGCAAGCTCAATACCATCCATCCCCGGCATCGAAATATCGGTGATTACAATATCAGCCTCTTTAGATTCGAGAATTTTTAAAACCTCCATTCCATTTTTAGCCGTACCCACAATCTCAATATCCGGCTTATTTTTAAAGAGAGTTACCAAACCAAAAAGAGAAACATCATGATCTTCAGCAATAACGATTTTAATTTTTTTATTACTAAATGATTTTGTTTTTGAATAAGCTTTTAACGGGATATCCATAGAGGCTATTGTGCCTATATCATTTGAATAATCGTAAGAAGTTTTCCCTTGTAAGCTTTTCAATATTTTAAGGACTTCAACATCATTTTCTTTGAAAAATGCCAGGTAATCCGCATCGGGAAATTCAATCAAAAGATTTAAATAATCTTTATGTTGAACAATTCGTAATTGGATAACCAAAGACTTATCAGTACCAGCCAGCGAGCTAAAAATATACTTCAACAATTGTGAAACAGTTTCTGTTATTTGCTCATTTATTTCTTCCCATCTCCCGGAAGGGTAAAATGATGTTTCTATTGTAAATCCATACTTATTCGTTATTTGCTCTACCACATTTTTAAAACCGGAGCTCTTTTTATAATTTTCTTTTACGCTATCAGCAAGGGGTTGGTGATAATCTTCCTCAACTTCGGCAACGCGGTTAATTTCATTATACGATTTTTCAGGCTTTATAATGTACCCTGTTTTATGCTGATCTCCGGAATTGTTGCTTTTAGCTAAGTAAAACCTGTTCAGGTATTTATGAATCAGATAAACAACAAAGGTGATAAATATAAAAATGGCCAAATAAATCAAATACCTGAACAAAGGAGTAATGGACTTAAAAATAGAGATTAAATATAAATTCCCATTGGCCTGATAGACAATTTTATCTGTATCATCTTTTAATTGTTTTACCGTAAGATTTAATTCCCCGTGGGTCGAAATATTAATTTTAACCAGTTTTTTAAATTCGGATGAAAAAATGTACAACAAACTATCTCCGGTAAAACAAATTTCTTTTACAGAGTCATTGTTTACATCCTTTGCAGTTAAATAGTGTAACGAACCTTTTCCCGGCAACCGTTTTTTCCCGGATATTTCTAATTCATGGTTTATTTTCAATAGCTTTTTCCCTGAAAATAAAGTAAAATATTCTTCCGAAAGATCGTTATCTAAAGCAATCAGGTTGGTTTTTATATCCAGTTTTTTTTCTGCAATACGGTTCCCGTTTATATCAAATAAAAGCAATGTGTTAAAAATATTATCATCCGCTATTCCGCTATTTAAAGCAACAATAAATTTATCATCAGCGGATTCTATAACATCTACAAATAACCTGGAGGGGGTTGTGCTCATTTTAACGGGACGAACAAAATAATCAAGTTGATGATTAAGCACCAGCAGTTGAGGTGATGTTCCGTTACGATTATCTTTTGTGGTCTTCGTAGAAATTAATATTTCGCCTTTTCCGTCGCCATTTAAATCATTAACAACCAGATAATTGACTATATTTGCAGGAATACTTTCCGATTTAAATAAATTATCATTCGCTAAGTCGTAGGCAAATACTTTCCCGGGAGATGATGAGTGATCGGTTGTCAGGGCAAAATAGAACTCTTTATCAGCGTCTGAATTATAATTGAACAACCCAACAGGAAACAGCTGATAATCAACTCCTTTGTTCGCCAGCTTCATAATAAATTTTCGGTTTATCCGAAAGGCTTTATTATCTTGCGGATCGATAACATAAAGAAAAAGGGAGTCGACATTTTGTGTAAATAGATAAATCTCTTTTATTCCGTTTTGATTATAATCGCCAAAGAATAACCGGCTGTTTTTTGCGGGGGAATCAAAAATATTCCACACCGATTGCAACGAGCCATTCGAATGATATAGATATATCGAGGGATTATAAAACTTATCGTACTGATGATAACATACTTTTTCACTATTCCCATCATTGTTTATATCACAAAAATATTCCTCTCCGTTATGTTTTAGCTGGTATTCATCACTAACCTCAAACGTATAAAACGGATAGAGCTTTGCAAAAGAAAAAATTGCAATGCAACTAAAAATAAATCCTACAACTAAGGGATGGGCAAAATACTTATACCACTTCACAATTCAACAATCCTTACTCTTTTTTCAATACGATTAAAAACGGAAATCGAATTTACTATTAATTATTGAATTATAAAATCTTTTTATCAAAATTACCGCTATTGTTCATCAATAAAGAGTGGCATGATTAAAAGAAACCATGCCACCATCCTCAAAATATGTATTATATCCTTACATCTCTTCTTCTTTCAGGTAACGATCCAAAAATTCAAGAATCTTTCCATAAGCTTCAATTTCATTTTCCTTTTTTCTAAACCCATGTCCTTCATCGTCAAATACCACATATTCAACC
>JBNJFS010000071.1:0-10491 GCA_051747085.1 Bacteroidota bacterium | reverse complement strand
ATTTAAAATGCTATTTGCTTTCTGATCAATATCCGAATTAACAATTTCGTTTAAAAATGCTGTTCCCAACATGCTCATAAAGGCTCCGGGCACTCCATGTCCGGTACAATCAACTACTGCCACAACAATTTTATTGTTTTTTTCGGTAACCCAGTAAAAATCTCCACTGACAATATCGCGGGGTTTATAAAAAATAAAATGTTCGGGTATTAATTGGCTAATATAATCATCGGGAGGTAAAACAGCTGTTTGAATCTTACTTGCATATTCGATACTATCAGTAATTTGTTTCTTTTGATAGGTTAGCTTATCCTTTGCTAAACGAATCTTTTTGTTTCGATTGAATAAAACCAACAGGAATGTTAAAATAATCAATAACCCAAAGACAAAAGAAAAGATAAAAAATTGTTGTCTTTTGATTCGTAAATCACTAATTATTTTTTCGTTTTCCAAATTTTTAATTCGTTGTTCTTTTTTCCGGGTTTCATACTGTGCTTCAATTTCTTTAATTTGTCTCGATTTTTCCGCATTGAAAATACTATCATTAATTGTACAATAAAGTTCATTATATTTTAGTGCGGTTTTATAATCTTTTTCTTCTTTATAGATCTCTGTTAACAAGGAATATGCATTCCTAATATCAATTAATGAACTTGCTTCTTTAGCCCTATTAAGCGATTGATAAAGATAACTTTTAGCCTTCTTCAAATTACTACGGGAAAAATATAATTCAGCAATAATAAAATAGGTTTTAGCCATTTGGGCTTTCTCCTCTAATTCTTCTTCAATTTTTAAAACCTCAAAATAAGTCTTAAGCGCCTTATTTTTCTGCCCTAAAATAGCATATATTTCAGCCAAATTAGACAATGCCATCACCTGATTTCTTCTATCTCCTATATCCACATATATTTCATATGATTGCTGAAAATAATACCTTACACTGTCGTAATTTTCCGTATAATAATTTACTATCGCAATATTGTTATACAGTAAAGCAATCCCCCTTTGATCATTTAATAATCGTTTTAAGGTTAGCGATTTATTATAAAATTCAAGGCTTTTATCAAATTCTCCATGATCAAAATATAACAACCCCAAATTCGTATAGGTTTTAGCTAATCCTGATGAGTCATTCATTGTTTCATAAAAACCTAATGCATTAATGAGGTTCGACATAGCCTCCTCATACTTCCCCATACTTTGATAGGTTGCTCCAAGATTATTGTGTATGCTAGCCAGATTATGTTCTGCCTTCTTGACAGAAGTTTTTTCTTTTTTGTGTTTTTCGAAAATATTCAGCGCCTGAGTATAATATTCAATAGCCTTTTCATAATTTCCAGTAGTTTTATTATAATCTCCAAATTTTAACAATACAATTCCCTTCATCCATAAATCGTCATATTTTTTAGCAATTTCCAATGCCTTTTCCAGGCACTCTTTCCCATCAGGAACAATGCCCCGTCTGTATTTAGGGAAGTAGTCATTGATAAGTAACTGCATTTTTACCGTATCATGCTTATTCTCATGAACGATTAAAAAACTATCCAGGGAGCTGTTTTGTGCTTTCAATGAAAAGGATGCAATAAAAATTAAAAAAAAGATAAAAAGTGTTTTTCCTTTCATAGAATTAAGTAAAAAGTTTAATCATGCTATGGAAAGATACAATAAAGGTTCATAAAAGAAAAATAATTTTTCTGAAAAGATTGAACTAAAATTTAAATCTTTTTTTATTTAAAAAAACTAAATCAACTTTTATTAAGTATATTATTAGTTGCCAATTAAATTAATTTATAGCTAACTAATCATAAAAAAAAGTAAGCCAACATTTTATGTTAGCTTACTTTATAAAAATTTATTTTTTAATTATTCAAAGGATAAGGCTAAACCTACCGAAATTGGATACAGTTCAGGCCCTTTATTTTTCTCAAACAATGGCGTTAAATAATATGTTCCATAAACCAACCAGTCTCCCACACCAAAACGAGCGGTAACTCCGTATCTGAATGGATTAAGATTGTAATCATTCCTGACTTTGTCTTTCTTCTTATCGCCATCTTCTTTATAAACGATTTTTGTGTTAGAACCTAATTTAGCTCCGCCAATTATACCGGCTGCAAAAACCATCCCTTTATGCTGACTGGCAGATGTGTGTACTTCGAGAAGTATCGGTACGGTAGCATAGGTAGTCGAAAGTTTAGATTTTTCAATATTCCATGTATTCGGCAACTCCTGATTAATAATTACCCCGTCCAGATCTTTCTGAATAGAATTATCTCTGTCAAAACGATAGAAATTGAACTCAAGACCTAATCCTGTTACCAAACCAAATTTATTGCCGGCCAAATTCACACTATATTGGGCAATATTTAAATTTAAATTCCATGATTTGCCGGTATTCAGGTCCATAAATTCATTATCACCCGATCGGCTAATGGAGAAATCCTTATCGACAAAATTGCTTAACCCCAGAGAAAAACCAGACCAGGAACCTTTGAATCGATTATAATTATACCGTTTGTCACCATTTCCTAAAAATTCCCAGTCACCCCTGTCATGTTTTTGTACATAAATCCGGGTTTCTCCATCATCTTCATTTTCGATTATTTTTACGGTTTTCCTTTTCAGCAGAATCCTGGTCGTATCTGCTTTCTTTTCATTCAGCTCTTTTTTCATCGTATCTACATCGGTATTGCTTTCTTGTGCGGTAAGACCTAATGTAAATATTAAAATCGCTAATAGTAATACACTTTTTTTCATCATATTAAATTTTTAATTGTTTTTCTTATTGATTATTTTCACTGTTAGGACGGACAAGTACTCCCATTTGTTACAGCAAAATTTTATTTTTCATTAATAGGCGTCGAAAAGGCGATGAGCTTTGAGTTGAAGTTAATTTTTTCTGCTTCTCCTTTTTGGTTGTATTGTTTTTCTAACGTCATATTACTGCCGGTTAACCAATTAACACCCTGAACACTCCAGCGTGCCAAATCAAACAGTTCAAACTTTTTATTTCCATTTTCGGGGGTTTTAACCCATCTTTCACTTACCGATTCGGCTAAAAACGAGGTTAGATTTTTATAGCCGGGCTCCTGACTGTATTGAGCCTGAAAATAGTCCAACGTTTTATTTGTAATTCCTGATTCGACGCTGGCAAGATGTAAGGGGTTTCTTTCTTGCTCAATCGGTTTTAGTGGAAGAGGGTCAATCGCAGTTATCCTTAAACTTTCGCTGTCTCTAACACCTTCAGCCGGTATTGGTTGGTGTTTTTTCTCTTCGGCAGGGGTTGGATATTTTTTGGCTTCTGCCAAAGGAGTCGACAAATTAGGTAATGCCTGCGGTCCTTCTAATTCCAGTTGTATTAAATTTTCCCGGGCTGGCAGGGTTTCAAAAACAGCAACCCGGGTTGAATAAGATTCATTGCTTTTTTGTGGAACAAAAAGATATACAGCAATAAGTAATAATATAGAAGCTGCAACAGCGATGTAAGGATAAAATCTTTTCATCGCAAAAATCATCCCGGTTTTTTTCAATTTTTCTTTTTCCGGAAATAAAATAAACGAATCTGCTTGAAATTTTGTTTGCTTATATATTTTGAGCGCTTGGGCTTTCTGCGGATTACTGTTTAGGTATTCGTTCAATGCAGCTTTTCCCTTCAAACTTAAATCACCTTCTATATAGCTGATACAAAGTTCATCAAATATTGAGCTTTGGTTTTCATCTAATAAAATTGATTTTTTTAATTGCTGTTTTCCGGGGAACTCTTGTTCATGGGATGGAATATGAATAGATTCAAATTCTTCCAGTTCTTGTTTTAAGTCGGGGTTTTCCTTTAAAAATAACCATAACAGCTCTTCCTGGGATGGAGATAAATTGCCATCCAGGTAATCCATGCAATAGATTTCGTAATTATGTCTGTTAATCTCAGTCATCGATTCATCCCTTATATTAAAACTTCCATGCTTCCAATATATTTTTTCAGGGCCAATCTTCCCCGATAAATATAAACTTTAACCTGCGACTCGGATAATTCTGTAATGTCTGCAATTTCCCGGTAAGAATATCCTTCATAATCTCTTAGCAGGATTACCGAACGTTGTACATCGGGCAAATTCTTTAAGGCCTCATTTAAAATTTCACTTAAATCGGTATAATGCTCATTATGCAACGGGTCTAAACTCCCATATTCGTCTACCGATGAGATTCGCTTATTTTTTCTGATTTTATCAATCATGGTGTGGTATGCTGTAGAAAACAAATACGACTTTACCTTTTCAAACGACACATTGGCTGCTCTTATCCACAATTTCTCAAAAGTATCCTGTACGATATCTTTTGCTTCATCGGTTTGGTTAATGTTTTTTAAGATAAACCGATATATAGCATCAGAATACATGTCTATACTCTTATTGTATTGCTCTACAGTCATTCCACTTTTTCTCTTTTTCGTTGGTAAGACGTTTAAGGATATAAAAAGTTACAAGCAAATAAACTATTTTATCCAAAAAAATAAAATCACTACCTTTATCTTTTAAAAATAAAAAATGTTGCGTTATGAAAAAAATATTCGTCGTTGTCTTCTTTCTTTCTGTCTTTTCCATATCATGCAACACTCATAAAGAGCCTCAAGACACACAGGATCATTTAATCATGTCGGTACTATGGTTTCAGAAGTCGGCCGAAATGAAAGCAATCTATTACCAAAGTTTTAATTGGGCAAAATACCGGATTGAGCAAGCGTTATCAGAACAATCCACAGCAAATAAAAGAGCGGTAATTGTTGATATTGATGAAACCATGCTTGATAACAGTCCTTTTGAGGCAAGTTGTGTGCATACCGGAAAGGGTTATACCTCCAACCGATGGATGGACTGGACAGCAACGGTCTCGGCTGAAGCATTACCGGGAGCTGTTGAGTTTTCGCATTTTGCCAAATCGAAAGATGTAGAGGTTTTTTATATCTCGAATCGTCATGTAGATGAGTTTGGGGTAACCCTAAAAAACTTACAAAAAGAAAATTTCGCTTTTGCCGATAGTCTGCATTTACTTTTAAAATCGAATACCAGTAGTAAAAAATTACGCCGGCAAATCGTCGCTAATGATTATGAAATCATTCTTTTAATCGGCGACAACCTGGGCGATTTTTCTGAAATTTTTGAAGACCGCTCACAGAACTTCGGATTTAACGCGGTAGAAGAAAATAAAGAGCTATTTGGAAAAAAATTTATTCTTTTACCCAATTCAATGTATGGTGCGTGGGAAAATCCAGTTTTCCCGTCAAACCAAAAACTATCTGATAAAGAAAAATATAAACTTCGAAAAGATGCTTTAACAGGATATAAATAAACAGGTGACAATTAGCCTTTTATAAATGTCTGCTTAACACTTCGATTAACGTCTCCTTTTTAAAGGGTTTGGCAATATAATCGTCGCAACCTTCTGTCAGGCTGTGTTCTTTTTCTCCTGATAAAGCATACGCTGTTTGTGCAATTACAGGAACATTTTGGTTATAGGCCTTTATCAGTTTTGTTACTTCATAACCATTAATCCCGGGTAACTGAATATCCATTAATACCAAATCGAAATGTTCTGTTTCTTTAAAAATATCAATGGCTTCTTTCCCTGATTTAGCCCAGAAAATCTGAATTTTTGTTGGTTTTAGATAATTTTCTAGAAGTAAATAATTGGAAGGTGTATCTTCAACCACTAAAATTACTTTATCTTTCCAGTCAACCTTCATCTTCTTCTCCGGAGAATGTAAAAGCTTGGTTTCTTTACTGTCCAGTTTTTTGTAAGGTAATGTAAAATAAAATTCTGAACCTTTCCCTTCCCGGGATTGAACACCAATTTTTCCTCCCAGCATTTGAACCAGCTTCCTGGAAATAGCTAAACCTAATCCTGTTCCTTTATATGCATTTTTCCGTTTTTCGTCGAGCTTACTAAACCGGTTAAAAATATACTCCTGGCTTTCTTCGGGGATACCAATTCCCGTATCTTTTACAAAAAATTTCAAAAGTTCTCTTCCTCCGGAAGTTATTGGTCGATATCCAAAAATAACCTCTCCTTCGTCGGTAAATTTTATGGCATTACTGATTAAATTATTCATCACCTGTTTAAAGCGTGATTTGTCGGTATACAAGGCAATGTTATTTTTAGAATGGGAGTCTTCTATTTGTAGCTTCAGTTTTACTTTTTCTTTGTGTAGATAATTCAGATCTTTTACATAAAAATCATACACTTCCTGAAGAATTTCATGAACATAATATAATGCCTTTTCGATGACAAGCTCATCTGCTTCAATTTTGGAAATATCAATAATATCATTAATTATATTTAGAAGGTCTTTACTGCTGGAGCGGGCTAAGCTGGTAATTTCTTCTCTTTCCTTTGAGGTTAGGTCCGAATCAGACAGCAAGTCTAAAAAACCATTAATGGCATTCATGGGTGTTCGGATTTCATGCGACATATTGGCTAAAAATGCCGATTTTTGCTGATCGGATCGTTCAGCTCTTTCTTTCGCCTTTTTTAGTTTTTCTTCGGCAATTTTTCGGTCAACAATATTCCTGCTAAACGTAAAATTATATTCTTCTCCCTCAAATTCCCGGAAATTAAATGCAGCCTCAACCGGTATTTTGTTGCCTTTATTTGTCTGGTAATACAACTGAATAATTAACGATTGTTTCTTTTTAAGCTGATTCCAGTAACTACTCCATACATCATGGGTAAATTCAGGAACGATATCGAATATATACATGCTCTCCAGCTCCTCCTTTTTGTACAATAACATATTGCATGCCGACTGGTTAACATAAAATATTTTCCCGTTTTTTTGCATCCAGATTATGGCATCAAAAGCCAAATCAATAGAAAAACGAGCGATTCGCAATGCTGAGGTTTTTTCTTTAACCCTTAGATCAAGGGCTTTATTAATATTCTGAATCTTTTTGCTTTTCTTCCGTATGGTGCGGTTTTGCCGGTATAATAAAAACAAAAATACGATTAAAGCAATCAGTATAATGATGATAAAAATAATTTGATATCGTTGTTTTAATATCTTGCGTTCCTGATCGATGATTTCATTTTCGGCTCGTAATTTCTCATAGCGGCTAATGTATTCAGATATTCGCTGATTGGTTAAACTCTCATATAATGAGTCTTTACTGATATTATATTTTTTAAAATAAAATAAGGCATTATCATAGTTATTCTCTTTTTCATATGCTTCCGACAGGAGTTCATAATTATCAATTAAACGTTGTTTAAGCTTATTCTCAGAAGCAATTCGGTTCCCTTTGTGTAATACATCAATAGCTTTGTTAATTTCTCCCATCCGAAGATATACCTCTCCTAAATAATTATACGCTTCGGAAATGCCATTTACATTCTCCATATCAAGCCACTTTTTAAGCATTTGGCTATAATAATCAAGTGCTTTATCATAATCACCTGCCGAAGCATATATCTGACCAATATTTCCCAGACTATTGGCAATCCCTGGTTGGTTATTTAATACATATTTTATTTCCAACGATTTTTCCAAATATTCTATGGCAAGAGGGTAGTTGCCTTTAAGTCCGAAAACCATGCCAATATTATTCAGACACAAGGCAATACCCTGATCATCCCCTATCTCTTTATATAGTAACAAAGCTTTCTGATATTGTTCTAATGCCGAATCTTCATTCCCCAGATAATAATAGATAATACCCATATCCTTTATCGCAGTAGCAATATTAAACTTATCTCCTTTTTCCTCATAAAAAAAAAGTGCTTCCTGAATTAAATTAATTGCTTTGTTATAATTATTAAACCGCATATAGGTTAATCCTAAATTATGTTTAATTTCAGCAATGGTATTATTATCCAGTACATCAGTATATTGATCTAAAAGTTGTTGAAAGATTTCTTCGGCTTCATAAAAATAACCGTTGGCATAATTTAATTTTCCCTGCAAAAAAAGTGCTTTCCCCAGATGTAAATCATCATTTAGGCTGTCGGCAGAATGGCGGGCAATACGAATCAGCTGGCTGGATTGATTATAATCTATGCTTATTAACTTTTCTGCTGAGTCAAGTATAAAGTCTATCTGTTTTTGTTCGGATTGATCGGAAATACTATCCGGAAAATTAAAGGTATTTCGAATAGCATACGAATCCCCGAAAGGAATTCCGATAAAAAACAAAATTATGAAACAAATAATGATAGCTCTTTTAAATATACTCATGAATGAGATGAATTAATCTATTGTAAATTAATAAATTATTTCTACGTTGGAAAATAAAATTAAGAAAAAATACCTTAAAAATTTGATTTATAAGATAAAAATATTTTATATTTGACCAACCGTTCAGTCAAAAAGGTTGTATTTAAAACAAAAACTGTAAATATAGGGATAATGTCACCAAGAACTCCTAAACAATTCGAAGATATAAGAGAATCAAAAAAAAAGCTTATCAGGGATGCTGCATTGGAACTTTTTGCCAATGAGGGTTTTCATTTAACTACAATTAGTAAAATCGCTAAAAAAGCAGATATTTCCAAAGGACTACTTTATAATTATTTTAAAAGTAAAGAAGACTTGCTTTCGCAGATTTTCCACGATATCATGGACAGGACCATGGATATGCTGGACCCTGATCATGATGAAATAATAACCAATGAAGAAGCAGAAAGTTTTTTTGATCGTTTCTTTGATTTACTAACCTCTAACCCGCAAGAATGGCGATTATTTTATCAGTTGTCAGTGCAGCAGGATGTAATGAAACTGCTCATGGAAGAAAATATAAAACAGCGATCGCAGGAAAACCAAAAACTAATACTCAACTATTTTAGACAACAAAATTTTAAAGACCCCGAATTAGCCATCGTTATGTTCTCCTCCATTTTTAAAGGGTTTACTTTGATGTATGCCTTTGCGCCGGAAATGTTTCCCGAAGAGTTATTAAAAAAGATCAAAGCCAAATTAAAAGAAATGTTCATTAATAAAGATCACCAGAATAAAAGCAAAGAAATAAAGATCGATGAAAGACTTGGTTATTATTTGCTTTAAATTATTAAAACGCTTAAAACCTCAAAATATGAAAAACACAATTATTGGATCCTTATTATTTATGATATCATTACCGGCATTTGCTCAAGATGCAACAGGAATTGTAAAAAAAGCCGATGAAAAATGGAATGGCGAAAAATCAAGCTATAGCGAAATGACCATGAAAATTATTCGGCCTGCCTGGGAAAGAACCATCGAATTTAAAAGCTGGACACTGGGCCGGGATTATGCACTCACCCTCATCACATCACCGGCCAAAGAAAAAGGACAAACTTTTTTGAAACGCGAAACGGAAATGTGGAACTGGATGCCCACCATAAACCGGATGATAAAACTGCCCCCGTCGATGATGTCTGATGGATGGATGGGTTCGGATTATACGAATGACGATATACTAAAAGAATCATCTATGGTTGTTGATTATACGCATAAAATCACGGGGTCGGAAACCATTGACGGATGGGATTGCTGGAAAATTGAAATGACACCCAAAGAAGATGCTGCCGTAGTGTGGGGAAAGGTGATACGATGGATTAGTAAAGATGAATACATGATGATGAAATCGCAATATCACGATGAATACGGGGATTTGGTAAAAAGCGAATTCGCTTCGGAGGTAAAAATGATGGACGACCGTAAAATCCCTTCCCGGATTGAAATCATCCCGGCCGATAAGGAAAGTCAGAAAACGATAGTAATAATAAACAAGATACGTTTTAATATCGATATTAATGAGTCTTTCTTTTCGCAGCAAAATATGAAAAGAGTACGCTAAAACGCAATAATAAAAATTTAAGCCTATGAATAAATTTAAAATAGCATGGAGGAATCTTTGGCGAAATAAACGAAGGACACTGATTACCGTGGCTTCCATTTTTTTTGGTGTGCTTATTTCTACCATCATGAGTTCTTTGCAGGACGGCACCTATGGTAATATGATTGATATGATGGTAAAATTATCATCGGGGTATTTGCAGGTACAGCATCCCGAATACCAGGAAAACAAATCAATCAACAATACTTTTTCACCAACAGAAGAAATGTTGAATAAAATCAACACAGTGGATAAGGTGACCAGTGTTTCGCAGCGCCTCGAATCGTTTGCCCTAATGTCGTCGGGTCCTAATACCCGGGGAGGTGCAGTGATCGGTTTTGAACCGGATAAAGACAAACATACATCAAACCTGCAGAACTGGATGCATAAAGGTCGTTTTTTAGAAAAAGGTGACAACGGTATTTTATTATCGTACAATATTGCCAGGCACCTCGGAATGGAAGTAAACGACACCCTTGTTTTAATCAGTCAGGGCTACCATGGCGTTACCGCCGCAGGAGTTTATCCCGTAAAAGGGATCTTGAAGTTTGCCACGCCACAGCTTAATAACATTGGCGTATTTATGGACATTTCCACGGCACAGGAGTTTTATTCGGCTTACGAAATGGTC
>JBNJFS010000070.1:0-10527 GCA_051747085.1 Bacteroidota bacterium | reverse complement strand
GGCGTTGCCAACGGGCTTTTTTTGTATCCTCCTTCGCCGTCAGGAACCAACCAGTTTGGATCGTTGGTCATATCGTAGATGGTTCCTTCGTAAACGGAACGTTGAAAAGCTATTACATCCTGAACGGATATTTTTTCTTCGGGTTTAACCGAGAATGGATAAATCGATAGAGGTTCTACATACTGAAAATAAGGTTGGATTCCTTTGTAAGGATTGTCTTCCTGAAAACGATTGGGCCATTCTTTTAAGTTAGGTACAAACGTTTGATGGAATAACCAAAAGCGACTTGTAGCATATTCAACTGAAACTTCGGGTGCATATGTTTTTTGCCAGATAAAAGTTTCGCCTGAATTGGGATCATACAAGCCACGGTCAATAGCTTCCTGCATATAATTATCTGATACCATAAAATGGTCTGTATCGTCGGCATCTATTTCTTTTATAATGCTCCAGTTCGGAATCATGGTTGCTTCATCATCAGGTAACCGCTGTGCGGCCCAAATAGCTCCGGGTTTACCACTGGCTTTGGTCCATCCGGCACCAACGCCAAAGACTTCAAAAACCCATGCTTCTTCGGTATCGGCAATGACCAGGGTTTCAGAACCGGGGCCACTTGATGGTAAAAAACCATATTCGGTCATTAAATCACCAATAAACTGAACAGCTTCACGTGCATTTTTGTATCGCTGTAAAGCAAAAATCATGGCTTGTTCAATAGTCATAATCTGCTCTCCGTTTTCACGGGTACAAATAAGCTCTTTGCGCTGGTCTGTTGTACTTTCGGCAATACCCAGCTGATGCTCGTTTACATGTGAATAAGCCGAATGAAAATAGGTGTAGGTTTCTTCGACTTGCGGGATATATCCTAAAATTTCACCGTCATTTTTTAGGGGTAAAGAGGCATCCTGAATTCCCCAATAAACGGGTGCTTTGGCTCCGGGTTTAAATTTTTGCCCGGGAACAACAAAAATCCTCGAATCAGGGCCTGTATCGGTATGCGAAATAATGACCGAACCATCAGCTGAGGCATCTTTTCCAACAGCAATAACAGTACAGGCTTTAGTGTTTAGTTCTAAACTTGCCAATAATACTAAAACGGATAAAATGATTTTTTTTAATATCATAATTTTTATTTTTGAATTTATAGAATTTCGAATACTTCGTTTTTCATTAACCCTTTCTTTTTGTTGGCTTCTATTTCAATATCCAGCCAGCTTTCTAACAGGTTGTAAATATTTTGTTGCATATCTTCAGGCAATGATTTTATTCGTGTTGAATGATTTGCTTCCGGATTAACCATTTTTACAGCGATTGTATTTTCCGAAGGGTTAACACTTGTTGCTCCCCAGGGATCGTATTCACCAATAATATATAACATATAATTGCCGTTATTTTGTACCCAATGATTAATATCTTTCATTACTGAAGGGTTGTATGAGTAGTGAACACCTTCCGGGATTTTAAAATCAAAAGTTATATTTACGGTATCATCCAGATATTCTTTGAAAGGAGTAATATCATAATCATAAAAACCCAGTTCAGTTAATGCCTGATAGGAAAAAAGCTGATCGGAGCTTAAGGGTTTTACATCAAGAAAAGAAAAAGAAGCAATTGAAATCCAGTGCTTAAACATTTCTTCGTACGTTGCATTTTCTGTCGGTATATTTTCACAATTACCATTCCATTGCCAAAAGGCAAAAGCATATTCCAGCACATTGATATCATAAGCTCTTTCTATACCTAAGTTCTTGAATTTGTATCCTTTTTCTTGCGTATGTTTTCTAACCAGAGGCATAATATGCTTTTTGTTTTCGAACAATGCTTGCTGAAAATTTAATATTTTTTTACGGCATGCTTTGGTACCTACTGTTACAAGGTGTTCTGTAATTCTGGGATCTTCGCGTTCTAAATTAAGCGGAGCTACATAAGGAACACTCACATCCACATCATTAGGATAATAACGTCGATGAAAAATGGTCGTTTGCCCTCCTTTACTAATTCCTGTAGAAACCCATTTCCCCGGATAAATATTTTTAAGCGATTGAATAATTTTATGCTGATCAGCTGCAGCTTGTTTAACATTTAATAAATCCCACGGAATGCTATCAGGTTGCGATTCACCGTAAAAACGATGTTCAATAGTTACCTGGTTTGCATTGAGCAATTTGCTGAGTTCTCCTGCTTTAGTAGAATGTAAGTCATACCCTTCTAAAATAACCACCGTAGGTCGGTCGTAACCAACATGGTTAACGATTACCCGTTGTTTAAAACTTCCTTTATCAGGATTATTATGATCGAACGGTTGGGTAAATCGTACATCATACGATTCGGTGTACATTGAATCGGGTTCAATGGTTGAAAATTCTACCCCTTTAATTTTTGATAGTTCTGTTTTTACATCTTGAGCATTATCACATGATGTAAAACAAATCGACAGGGAAAATACGAAAAATAAAAATTTGTAATACTGCTTGTTCATTTTCATAATTGTTAAAAAATTATCTAAAGATAAAACCATTTTTTAAAGTATCCTCAGGATCAAAATAAAAAGTGCTTTGACCTGTAATAAATGCTGTTCCTGTTACTTCAGGGATAACTGCCTGATGGGGTCCAAAGGTTGTTGTATTGATAACTTCCACATCCATTGTTGTGTTTAAAATACTTTCAATGGTGATTTTTTCATTTATTTTTAGCTCGTTTTTTGCAAAATGTAACGCAGCTCTGGCACTAACTCCCGAACCGGTAGCCGAGCGGTCAACTTCTCCTTCGGCAAAAATACATACGTTACGGCTATGATGAACAGGGCTTTCTGCTTTCCCGGTGAAAATAGTTCCATATAAAAAACTTAAATCCCCTTCGAAAGGATGTTTTATTTCATATCTATCCATTATCGCATATTTAATTTTCCTGCCATAGTCTATTAACCGGTTATAGTCTGATTCATCCAGTTTTAATCCTAAGCTTTCGGCCTGGCAAAAGGCATAAAAGGCACCGCCAAAGGCGATATCAAATGTTACTTTGCCAATTCCCGGAACATGAATCTCTTCATCTTCTATATATAAAAAAGATGGAACATTTTTAAAACTGACTTTTTGTACCCGCCCATTTTCTCTAAATGCTTTGGCATATATCTTCCCGGGAGGAGCATTTATAATTAGCTCAGGCTCATCACCTTCCCTGGTAATTATGCCTGTATCCAGCACCAGTTTGGTTAAGGCTATAATTGCATGACCACACATGGTGCTGTATCCTTCGTTGTGTAAAAAGAAAGTTCCAAAGTCTGCATCATCAGTAGTTGGCCCGGTTATTACAGCTCCATACATATCGGCATGTCCCCGGGGTTCAAACATGGTACCGGTTCGAATATAATCGTAATGGTTACGGAAATATCTCCGTTTTTCAAGAATGGTGGATCCTTTTATCTCGGGCAGCCCATCGGTAAATACACGCAAAGGTTCACCTCCTGTGTGAAGGTCAATGGTTTTTATTTGCAACCAGTCATCAGGAGGTGTCCAGTTTGGATTATGGAGATTTTTTATCATATGGATAGAAATTATTTGAATGCCTTTGCCCGTTCAGCTTCTACATCTTCAATGGTTTTGGCCAGCGGTTTTCCTAGAATTTTATGCCCTGATTCGGTGATAAGTATATCCTCTTCGTTTCTTGTTCCGCTAAAATTTTTATACTTTTCTACTTTATCGTAATTTATAAAATCGGTAAATTTATGCTGTGATTTCCATAAGTCGATTAATTCAGGAATGAAATAAATCCCGGGTTCGATAGTTAATACGTATCCGGGTTTTAATTCACGTCCTAACCGGAGTGATTTAAGCCCGAATAAGGTACTTTTAGGTTCACCGGCATAGCCAACATATTGTTCACCCAGGTTTTCCATATCGTGTACATCCAGTCCCATTAAATGCCCTGTTCCGCAAGGGAAAAACAATGCATGGGCTCCGGCTTGTACTGCTTCTTCGGTATTTCCTTTGGTAAAGCCTAATTCTTTTAGTCCTTCAAATATTATACGTGCAGCGGTAAAGTGGATTTCTTTATAATTAATACCCGGTTTCAAAGCATCAATGGCTGCATTATGGGCATTTAAAGCAATTTGGTAAATTTCTTTCTGGCGCTCCGTGAATTTGGGCGAAACAGGGAATGTACTTGACATATCGCCGGCATAATGTAATTTATTTTCTGCTCCGGCATCCAGTAAAAACAGGTCCCCTTCTTTTATGGTGTTCCCATGATAGTGGTTGTGAAGTGTTTGTCCGTTTATAGTAGCAATAATAGGGAAGGAGATATCTCCTCCGGCAGCCAGGGCCACTTCATGTACTTTCGCTGCTACCTGAGCTTCGGTCATACCCGGTTTTGCATAGCGCATGGCTGCAAGGTGCATATCGGCGGTTACGCTTACAATTTGTTCCAGTTGCTCAATTTCTTCCTCTGATTTAACATTACGTTGTTCGCCCACGGCAACAATTAAATCGGTAGAAGCATGCTTATTGGTTTCGTTAATGGGTATTTCCAGCCAGTTATAAAGTTTTATCTGATGTTCGGGACGGTAAGCCGGAAGGAAATGAATGTTGCGCTTTTTGCTTTTTGCCGACTGGATTAATTCAATCCCTTTTTTTAATTGTCCGGTATTTTTTATTCCTGCTTTTTCGCTCCGTTCTTTAATGGTGGGTTGCGATCCCATCCAAACAATATGGTCAATGGTTAAGTCATCACCAAAAATATAATCTTTATCTTCATCTAAATCAATGACTCCAAAAAGTCCGGGATAATCTAACCCGAAATAATAAAGAAACGAACTATCCTGTCTGAAAGGATAAGTGTTATCCTCATAGTTCATACCACTTTCTTCGTTTCCTAAGAAAAGGAGAATGCCTGTGTTAAATTGTTTTTTTAACTGGTTTCTTCGGTTGATATAAGTTTCTTTTTTAAACATGATAATCTATTTTTTATGGTTCTTAATTCAATTTTATATAATAATACTAATTGTATTCTTTAAATTCAAATTCTTTCGGGGGTTCGATATTCCACAAATGTTTTACGAAAAAGTCCATTCTCCTGCGGATAAAATATTTGTTTCCCCAAACACCCCCATGGTCGTCGTTAGGTGTTATGATTAGCTCAAAATCTTTGTTATGTTTTATAAGTTCGGCAGCCAGACGATACGATGATGCAGGATTCACATTATTATCCATATCGCCGTGGGCGATTAATAATTTTCCTTTAAGGTTTCCTGCCATCGATAAGTTGGATTGTTCTTCGTAATGTTTGCCTGGTGCTCCCATGTATTGTTCGGGCCACCATGCTTTTGCCATCCGGTGGTCGTGGTTTCCTGCCGAAGCAACACCTGCTTTATAAAAATCGGGATATTTTAATAAAGCGTGGGCAGCATCGTACCCTCCAGCCGAATGGCCAAAAATTCCTACTTTATGGGTGTCGATGAAAGAATTTTTTTTTGCTAATTGCATGATACCGCCAATATGGTCAGGCCCTCCGATATCACCCAGATTTTTGTAAGAAACATCATGAAATGCTTTGGAGCGCATGGCTGTTCCCATTCCGTCAATTCGCATTACAATAAATCCAATTTCGGCCAGCGGTAGCCAGTCGTTCCATATACCACGACGAAATGATTTAGGCACATTAACCGCTTGTGGGCCGGAGTAAGAGTTGTCTAAAATGGGATATTTTTTATTGGGGTCGAAGGTTGAGGGATATTGTAATATTCCATAAATATCTGTTTTGCCATCACGGGCTTTTACGGTAAACCTTTCGGGATGCTTCCATCCGGTAGCAAGTAACTTTTCAATATTGGCTTCTTGTAGTTCGTTAATCAATTTCCCGTCTGAAAGCCTCCTTAGGACTGCTTTGGGTTTTAAATCAACCCGTGAATAATTATCTACAAAGTATTTTTGGTCGGGTGAGAGCTCTATTTCATGTTCGGCATCTTCGGGAGTTAAGAGTTTCATCCCTGTTCCGTCAAAATTTATTTTATATAAATGTTGAAAATAGGGATCACGTTCTTTTTCAACTCCTCCGGCAGTAAAGTAAACAACCTCATTTTCTTCATCAACCGCGTTGATCTTCCGAACCACAAATTCGCCCTTCGTGATTTGATTGATTTTTTCATCTTTTTCTCCATCATATAGATATAGGTGGCTCCATCCATCTCTTTCCGACATCCAGATAATTTTTTCACCGTTATTCACTAATTTACATCCGGTCATCTGATATTCAATCATGGTATTGGCTTCTTCGTAGATTTTTTGGTCAGCTTCGCCTGTTTCTGGATTTATAAAATATAAATCAATGGCTTTATAATAACGGGCCATTTGTGACAGGTAAAAAGTTTTACTGTCTTTTGTCCAGCCTGGAGCAAATCCCGACCAGATATCTTCCATCGGTTCTAAATCAACTTTTACATTTGATTTATTATCAACATCAAAAATAAAGTATTCCTGCAAGGGAAGGTCTTCACCGGGCAATGCTCTTTCGTACGACCATACTTTGGCTCGCATGCCTTCTTCAGGTAAAGCCTGATACAGATACAATTTTTTTGCTTTCCTGCGATCGAGTTTTAGGGCAGCAAATTTTTTCGAATCAGGCGACCATTCTATATATATTTCAGGGTTGTAGGTGTCGCCTAAAGATTCATCAATCATTTTGTACCATGATAAGGGTGATGCATAATCATACATGGCTTCTCCGTCAGAAGTTAGCTGAAACTCTTCTCCGGTGTTAGCATCTCTGAGATAAAGATTGTAATCTTTGACAAAAGCAACCCAATGCCCATCAGGCGATTTTGATTCATTTTTTTTGAGATTATCATTCTCCGGTTGATATTCTGACAGGCTGTTTTTGTGGATATGATAGTTAAAGTGTACGGTGTCTATTTTAAATGTGATTGATTTTTGGGTTTCATTAAATGATATTTTTGAAAAAGGTAACGAATCCGGATTGATCTCTCTATCCAGTTCTTTTATTAATTTTTTAGCCAGTTTAGAATGATTAAATGCCGGTTTAACTTTAGCTTCCTCAGGAATAACTAGCATAAAACGATGTCCGTTTTCCAGTGACGTTTTGTACCAGAAATTACTGGTTTCTTCAATCCAGTTTGGATTTAGATGTAGATTCTGAACCAGGTTGTAAACGTTAAAATGTAAAAACTTTTCTGCTCGCTGGTAATCTTCAGTTGTTCCTTGTGATAATAAGCTCGAAATTACTGCAAGGATGATTAGATTTGTTAAAAATATTTTTTTCATGATTGATGATTATTTTTTATTTCAGTCTTCAGATTCAAAAAATTATAATAATCTGAAATTTGGAATCTTGAATTTGAAATTAATTATACTTCTTCATGCTCTGTTCTTCGGATAATTTCATTTTGCAGACTTTCGCCTAAATCATTAAAATAATCACTATACCCGGCTACCCGTACAATTAAATCGGTATATTTTTCAGGGTGTCTTTGTGCATCGCGCAACGTTTTGGCACTAACCACATTAAATTGTATGTGGTGCCCATCCATCCTAAAGTAGCTTCGAATTAAATGGGCAAGCTTGGTAATGCTCTGGTCATCTTTAAAAAATGAGGGAGAAAATTTTTGGTTAAGCAGCGTTCCCCCGGTTTTTAGATGATCGATTTTAGCTGCCGATTTTAATACTGCCGTTGGTCCTTTTTTATCAGCTCCCTGGAAAGGGCTTATTCCTTCGGATAAAGGCTCGAACGCTTTTCGTCCGTCGGGAGTTGCAATCATAACACTGCCAAAATAAACATGACTGGTTGTAGGGAGCATATTTATCCTGTATTTTCCTCCCCTGAAAGTAGGTTTGCCGTTTATTGCGTCATGGAAAATATCAAATACATGAACAGCATATTGGTCTGCATAATCATCATCATTTCCATATTTGGGTGTCTCGTAAATCAAATCATGACGTAATTGTTCAAATCCTTCAAAATTATTTTGTAAGGCTTCTAAAAGTTCATTCAACGTAATTTTTTGCTTATCAAAAACATGATAGGCTATGGATGCTAAACTGTCGGTAATACTACCTAACCCGACTCCTTGCACATAGCTTGTGTTGTATCGGGCTCCACCGGCATTGTAATCTTTGGCGTTTGAAATACAATCTTCAATAATCAGCGAAAGGAAAGGTACAGGGAGTTCTTCGGCATAAAGTTTTTCGATGATATTATTCCCCTTCAATTTAATATCCGCAAAGTAGTTGAGTTGCTTATTATAGGCCTCTATCAGGTCATTCATGTTTTTATAACTTTCCGGTTTGCCTGTTTCGACACCAATTTTTTTGTCTGTTCTCGGGTCTTTTCCGTTATGCAGTGTAATCTCCAGAATCTTATTTAAATTAAAATAGCCGGTAAGGATATAACTTTCGGTTCCAAATGCACCGGTTTCCACACATCCGCTGGCACCTCCATTTCTGGCATCTGCAATATTTTTTCCCTGGTGAACCAGTTCTTTGACAATGGCATCGGTATTAAAAAAGGAGGGTTGACCAAAACCGGTTTTGGAAATTTTTATGGCACGTTTTACAAAATCATCGGGATTTTGTTTACTGATTTGTACCATGGAGCTGGGTTGAAGGATTCGCATCTCTTCAATCACATCCAGGATGATGTAAGATAATTCATTAACCGCATCGGTACCGTCTTCTTTAACGCCACCCAGGTTGATTAAAGCAAAATCGGTGTACGTGTTACTTTCCAGTGCTGTAACCCCAATTTTAGGTGGTGCCGGATGGTTGTTAAATTTAATCCAAAATGCTTGAAGAAGCTCAACAGCACTTTCTTTTGACAAGATACCTTTCTCGATGCCTTGTTGATAAAGAGGATATAAATGCTGGTCTAACCTTCCGGGGTTGAATGAGTCCCAGGGGTTTACTTCGGTAATCACCCCTAAATGAAAAAACCAGTAATGTTGCAGCATTTCGTGGAAAGTCTCCGGAGCATGTGCAGGTACTTTTCGGCATATGCGTTCCATTTCAACCAATTCGGATTTTCGTTGAGGTTCTTTTTCTTGTTTTGCCAGCTTTTGTAATTCATCAGCATGCCGGTGGGCATAAATAATCATGGCATCGGCAGCAATATCCATGGCTTTCAGCTCTTCAATTTTATGAGCAGCATCAATGTCTTTGCCTGATTGAATTTTTTGGAGCGATTCATTGATCTCTTTTTTTAAATCGAGCAAACCTTTTTGAAACATCTTTTTTCCGGCCACCGTATGTCCGGGTGCTCTTTGTTCCTGAAACTCGGTAAAAACCCCTGCCTCATAAGCTGCTTTCCACTCTTCAGGCAGTTGTTTGAAAATTTTGTCACGCTGTGATTTTCCTTTCCAAAATGGGATGATTTCTTTTTCGTAGATTTCTTTGGTTTCGTCATCTACTTTAAACCATACTTTAGGCCTTGAATCGAGAACCTCTAAATCCTGTAAGGAGTGTAAACTAACTTCGGGATAGGTTGGTGTTGCTTTGGGTGCAGGACCACGCTCACCAACAATGAGTTCCCCTTCATTAATACAAATTTTTTTGTTCTCGAGGATATATTTAAAAGCCATTGCCCGCCTTACAGGCACAGAAAGGTTTTGAGCTGACTCACTTTTATAAAAATGGGTTACTAAAAGTGCCCGCTCGGCAGAAATCCTGTTGACTGCTGTTAAGCTTTCGTTGCGTAATTTTTTTATTCTTGTATTCATAGTTTAGTTTCAAATTTCAAGTTTCAAATTTCAAGTTTCAAATTCCAAATAGATTAACCCCCAATTCCTACGTTTAATCCAATCGATTCAAATTCGAACTTTAATCTATTCATTGCTTCATCTGTTGGAGGTTGAATATTTTCCATTTTATTTATCTTATTAAACCTTTCGTATTTCCCGTTTTGGATATTGTGATAAGGCAATAGATCCAAATGGTTAATGTTTTTTAATGTTTTGATAAAAGATTTAACCGCTGAGAGATTTTGTTCAGTATCTGTAATTCCGGGTATTACCGGAAAGCGTAAAATAACATTTCGATGGTGAGCATCAAGCCATAAAAGATTGGCTAAAATCTGTTGGACGGGTACACCGGTATATTTTTGGTGTAGCTCATCATCAATGAGTTTAATATCGTAAAGAAAAAGGTCGGTTTTTTTTGCCACTTTTTGAATCGTTTTTTCCGCTGTGTAGCCTGTGGTGTCTATGCAAGTATGAATGTTTCTGTTTTTGCATTGTTTAAGAATTTTATATAAAAACCCGGCTTGCATCAACGGTTCTCCTCCGGAAAAGGTGACTCCGCCCCCTGATTCTTCAAAAAAGATACGATCGCCTTCAATAATTTTAAAAAGTTCTTCATCAGATATTTGATAACCCAGGGTAGCTTCCTTTGTAAAGGTTTTTCCTTCGAGCTTATTCGTCTGTGTGTAATTTTCGGGTGTTTTATTTTGGCTTTCCGGATTGTGGCACCACCAGCAGTTTAAAGGGCATCCTTTAAAAAATATGGTTTGTCGTATTCCCGGACCATC
>JBNJFS010000069.1:0-10710 GCA_051747085.1 Bacteroidota bacterium | reverse complement strand
GCAATAGAAATAGCCGGGAACACATGTCCGCCTGTTCCGCCACCACTGATAATAATATTTTTATGCCTCGTTTTCTTCACTTTCGTTTTCTAATTCAGTATCTGATTCAGTTTCTAATTCAAGGCTTTTTTCAACCCCACGGCTAACACTTAGAATGATTCCAAACGCCACGCCGGTAAATAAGATAGACGAACCTCCCATACTCACCAACGGAAGTGTTTGTCCTGTAACCGGAAATAAATGCACTGCCACACCCATATTTATCATTGCCTGAAAGGTAAGGCTTATGGTAAGCCCTATGGCTAAAAATGCTGCAAAAGTACGATTGCTCTTCCGGACAATAACTCCTGCCCGGTAAAGCAAAAAGAGATATAAAATCAATATAACTACTCCCCCGATAAAACCATACTCTTCGATGATAATTGCATAAATAAAATCGGAATAAGGATGTGGCAAAAAGTTCCGCTGGGTACTATTTCCAGGCCCTTTGCCAAAGAACCCGCCTGTTGCAATGGCAATCTTGCTTTGTTCAACCTGATAATTATCCTCACTATCTCCACTTACAAAATTTTCAATCCGGTTTTGCCATGTTCCTACGCGACCCTGGCTCCCGGTAAAAACAATGCTGGCAATAAGCAGCGTGATTATAAATACACCAATCCCTGCAACTAACATCAGATATCTCATCTTTACCCTTCCAATAAACATCAGGATAAATGAAGTAGCAAATAATATTACAGCAGTCGATAAATTAGCAGGCATAATTAAACCGCAAACTGCTACTACCGGGATAATTAGTGATACAACAATCCCGTTAAAATCATCAATTTTATGCTGTCGCAAAGACAGAATACGAGCGATATACATAATTAGCGCTAACTTGGCAAAATCAGATGTTTGAATGGTCAAACCCAATCCGGGGAGTGTCAACCATCGTGTTGCCTGGTTAAGGCTGGTTCCCATAATAAGGGTTATCGCCAGTAAAAATATTGCCAGGTATAAAAAAAGCTGTGATAACCGGGAATAAAATTTATAGGGGATTAAATGGGTAATATAAATTATTCCCAATCCTACCATTAATAACACAAAGTGCTTGATAATATAATATGCTGTATTTCCACCCTGGTATTTGTATGCAAGCGTACCGGTAGAGCTGTATACCGCTAACAATGAAAACATGGATAGCGCAAATATTACACCCCAGATTACCCGGTCGCCCTTAAAATATTTCGATAGTATCTCTGTTAATCTCATACAAATACCAGATTTAAAAAAATCAATTATTCGTTTTTTTACAATTCTCTTACTGCCTGTTTAAACTGATTACCCCGGTCTTCATAGTTTTCAAACAAATCAAAACTGGCGCAGGCAGGAGATAAGAGTACCGTATCATCTTTTTTAGCAAGGTAATACGCTGCTTTTACAGCTTCGGAAGCAGATTGAGTATCTATGATGGTAGATACCATGCGTCCAAAGGCTTTATGTACTTTGGTATTATCAACACCCAGGCAAATAATTGCCTTTACTTTTTGTCGTACTAAATCTTCGAGAATCGAGTAATCATTTCCTTTATCAACTCCTCCCACAATCCAGATAATATCATCCGGTACACTTTCGAGCGCATACCAGGTGGAATTTACGTTGGTTGCTTTAGAGTCATTGATAAATTCGATGCCATGGACTTTTAAAACGAATTCTAAACGATGTTCAACGCCCTGGAAATTACTCAAGCTTTCGCGAATAACTTCTTTTCGAATTTTTAGTACTTGTGCGGAAATACCGGCAGCCATAGAGTTATATGTATTGTGCTGCCCTTTTAAAGCTAAATTATGTATTGACATAGTAAAATGATTATTTTGATAATTGATTTTTATATTATTTTCTTCGATAAATGCTCCTTCGGTAAACTTTTCTTTAATAGAAAAAGGAATTTTCTTAGCTGTAACATCCTTTTTTTCCAACTCTTTTTGTGTTATTTCATCATCGGCACAATAGATAAAATGATCGTTTGCTGTTTGATTCTGTGTAATCCTGAATTTTGAATTCACATAATCCTGCATCGAATTATACCGGTCGAGATGGTCGGGTGTAATATTCATTAAAACAGCTATCTCGGCTTTAAAATCGTGCATCCCGTCCAGTTGAAAACTGCTTAATTCAATCACATAGTAATCGTGATTTTTCTCGGCCACCTGCCATGCCCAGCTTTGTCCGACATTTCCAGCCATACCCACATTCAATCCGGCATTTTTCAAAAGATGATAAATAAGGTTAGTGGTCGTTGTTTTTCCATTACTTCCGGTAATACATATTTTATAGGCATTACAAAACCGGGAAGCATATTCGATTTCAGAGATAACCGGGATATTTTTTTCAATAGCCTGTTGAACGATTTCAACTTTTTCGGGAATTCCGGGACTTTTAACTATTTCGTTGGCATTAAGAATAAGCTCCCGGGTATGTTTCTTTTCTTCCCAGGTTATATCATGGTTATCAAGTACTTTTTTATATTTATCTTTAATGACCCCAAAATCAGACACAAAAACATCAGCACCATTCTTTTTCGCAAGAATGGCTGAACCAACTCCGCTTTCGCCCGCACCTAATATGACAATCCGTTCGTTCATGTTTTTTTATCTTATTTTAAGTGTTACTACGGATATTACCGCTAACAATATCCCAATAATCATAAATCGCACTACAATTTTCGGCTCCGGGTATCCTTTCATCTGATAATGATGATGTAAGGGAGACATTAAAAATATCCGTTTCCCTGTGCCAAATTTTCTTTTGGTATATTTGAAATAACTAACCTGCATAACAACCGAAAGGCTTTCCATAAAAAATATCCCACAAAGGATGGGTATAAGCAGCTCTTTACGGATAATAATTGCAAACACAGCAATAATACCACCAATAGAAAGGCTTCCGGTATCACCCATAAATACCTGGGCCGGATAAGAGTTATACCATAAGAAGCCAATAGTAGCCCCGATAAAAGCACTCATAAACACCACTAACTCGCCTGTTAGCGGGATGTACATAATGTTTAAGTAATCGGCATAAATCATATTACCCGACAGATAAGCCAAAATACCCAGTGTAGTGCCAATAATAGCCGACGAACCGGTTGCCAGTCCATCGAGCCCGTCGGTTAAGTTAGCTCCATTGGAAACCGCTGTAACAATAAGAATTACAAAAATGACAAAAACTATCCATGCTGCTTTTTGGCTATGCTTACCTAAAAATGATACCAGATATTCATAATCAAATTCGTTATTTTTCACAAAAGGAATGGTTGTTTTCGTGCATTTTAAATCACGGGTATTTTTAACCACCTCATCATTGGTATTATCAACGCCTTCAACAATTTCCTGATTGGTTACATTTTGTTTATCAACCACTGTTTCACGAATCACCACATCATCACTTAAATAAAGGGTTAATCCCACGATAAGCCCTAATCCAATCTGTCCTAAGATTTTAAATTTCCCGGCCAGGCCTTGTTTATTTTTTAAAAATGTTTTGATATAGTCATCGAGAAAACCTATAGTACCAAGCCATAGGGTAGTTACAAGCATTAAAATAACATATACATTTAATAAATCACCAAACAATAGTGTAGGAATTATTATTGAAGCAAGGATGATAATACCTCCCATGGTTGGGGTACCTTTTTTCTGCATCTGCCCTTCTAATCCTAAATCACGAATTTCCTCACCTATCTGTTTTTTTCTTAAATAATTAATAATTCGTTTTCCAAAAATCATGGAAATAACTAAAGAGGTAATTACAGTCATGGCCGACCGGAATGAGATATACTGGAACACTCCCGCCCCCGGGAAGTCGAATTTATCTAAATATAAAAAAAGATAATAAAGCATGATCTGGTTTAGTTATAGATTTCGTTAAAAGTTTGCTTAATAATTTCCCTGTCATCAAAATGATGCTTTACTCCGTTTACTTCCTGGTATGTTTCGTGTCCTTTGCCTGCTACCAGGATTATATCCTCTTTTTTTGCCAACAGGCAGGCTGTCCGTATTGCTTCCCTTCTGTCGGTAATCGCAATTGTTTTTTTTTGGTCTTCATCTTGTAACCCCGCTTTCATATCTTCAATAATCCGGTTCGGGTCTTCGGTTCTCGGATTATCAGATGTTAAGATAACTCTGCTGCTGCTTGTTGCAGCTATCTTTGCCATTTGCGGACGTTTTGTTTTATCCCTGTCGCCACCTGCACCAACCACCGTAATTAAATCCTGATCTTTTTTCCGAATTTGATTTATCGCATTTAAAACATTTAACAGTGCATCGGGGGTATGCGCATAATCGACAATGGCAGTAATGCCGTGCTGAGAACGGAATGTCTCAAACCGTCCTTCAACGGGTTTCATCTGACTTAAGGTGGTTAAGATATCCGCTTTACTCAGGCCCGCCATCGATGCCGCTGCATAAACACTTAGCAGGTTGTAGGCATTAAACGTGCCTACAAAATAGGTCCAAACATCCATATTATCAACCCTAAGTAACGACCCTTCGAAATGATTTTCTATAATTTTAGCCTTAAAGTCAGCCGCTGTTTTTATACCGTATGATTTAACCTCGGCGCGGGTATTTTGAACCATTACATGTCCATTTTTATCGTCCGTATTTATGAGTGCAAAACTTCCCGGTTTCAGGTCATCGAAAAATTTTTTCTTTGCTTTTATATAATCGGCGAATGTTTTATGATAATCGAGATGGTCATGTGTGATGTTTGTAAATACAGCTCCGGCAAACTCCAGTCCGGCAATTCTTTGCTGGTCGACGGCATGTGAGCTTACCTCCATAAAACAATAAGCACAACCCGATTGAACCATTTCATTCAACAATTGATTAATTTGCACCGCATCGGGTGTAGTATGTGTTGCTTCAATTACTTTATCATTAATATAATTACGAACCGTGGATAATAATCCGGCTTGATAGCCAAGTTTGCGAACCAGGTTGTAAAGCAATGTAACGGTAGTTGTTTTTCCGTTGGTACCGGTAACCCCAACCAACTTAATTTTGGTTGAAGGATAATTGTAAAATGCCGAAGCAGCCATACCCAATGTTTGTGCCGAATTTTCTACTACAACATAAGCAATGCCCTCAGCTAATTTTTCCGGTAATTTTTCGCATATTATGGCAACAGCACCGTTTTCAATGGATTGATTAATATATTGATGTCCGTCGGCTTGCGTTCCTTTAACGGCAATAAAAAGGCATCCGGGAATAACTTTTCGTGAGTCGAAAATAATATCCCGAACAGAAATATCCATATTTCCTGTTTTTTTAATAATTTTTACCTCTTTTAATATGTCGTTTAACGCTTTCACTTTAATCTTTAATTTTATTGTATCGACATTTCAAGTACTACTCGTTGTCCTACTATTATTTTTGCACCCTGCTTTATCGATTGTTTCAATACAGTTCCCCTGCCTTGTATTTCAACTTCAAGCCCCAAATTTTCGAGTATAAAAACCGCATCTTTCACACCCATTCCGGCTACATTGGGCATAAACTGATGGTCGATAAAACGATTCGACAGTTTAACACACGAATCTTTTTTGGTGGTGAGTACCCAGTCAGAATCTACCTCATCATCATAAACATGGATACCCAATTCTCTTAAGACATAATCAAGTTCATGTCTATAGCTGTGTTTTGTATAAGGCACTTTCACGTCATCGCTAATATCAGCCAGTTTTTTACCATGCATATCGAAACGGGTGGCATAAACCTTATCGGCAATTTCTTTAAAAACAGGCCCTGCTACCAGATTTCCATAATAAATATTTCTGGATGGTGAATTAACCACCACAATACAGGAATATTTAGGATTATCAGCAGGAAAATACCCAACAAACGATGCCTGGTGACTTAATTTCGATTTATCTGAATATCCCGATTCGATGTTCGCAATTTGGGCTGTTCCTGTTTTTCCGGCAATTTTGTAATTTTTATTTTTGATATTGGTGGCTGTTCCTTTTTCTACTACCCCTTCCAGCATTTTTCTCACCTTATGTAAAGTAGCTTTTGAGCAAACCGAAGGGTTAATAACCTCGGTATCAATTTTCTTGACTACATTTCCATGATACATTAATGCCTTAACAAATTTGGGTTTTACCATTTTGCCATTATTGGCAATGGCATTATAAAAAGTCAGGATTTGTAATGGTGTTAATCTTATCTCATACCCAATTGACATCATAGGTAAAGATACACCTGACCAATACTTATCTCCGGGATATTTAATTTCAGGACTTCCTTCACCTTTAATATCTAACCCTAATTTGTTGTTAAGATTCATCCGGTAAAGCCGGTTAATAAATTTTTCTTCGCGCCCCGTATAACTTTCGGTAATAATTTTAGAAATGCCTACGTTAGATGAAACCTCAAACACCTCTTTCACCGTAATTTTACCGTAACCCCCAATTTTGGAGTCGGTTAATTTTTTGTCATAATACTGAATCTCCCCTTTGCCTGTATCAATGGTGTCATTTAAATCAACATAGCCATCTTCAAGCGCTGCAATGATTGAAGCCAATTTAAATGTGGATCCGGGCTCAGTAATTTCACCAATGGCATAGTTATAGGTTTCTTTGTATTGTCCGTTGCTGTTTCTTTGTAAATTAACAATTGCTTTTATTTCACCTGTTGCTACTTCCATTAAAACCGCTGACCCGTGGTCTGCTTCGTGTTTTAAAAGTTGTTTTAGCAATGCATTGGTAGCCACATCCTGAACATTAACATCAATAGTTGTAACCACATCCTTCCCGTCTTTAGGTTCCACTTCATTCCCATCATTTACCGGCATCCAAACATTGCCCTGTATTCGTTGCATTAGGCGGACTCCTTCAACACCTTTTAACTCTTTATCGTATGCACCCTCAATGCCAACAATATTTCCACCTACACCTTTAGTGGTATAACCAATAGTACGGGAAGCAAGGCTTACATGGGGCTGTATACGGATATTGGTTTGCATGGCAATAAAACCTCCTTTATATCTTCCATGGCGGAAAATTGGAAAATTTTTAAGTTCTTTAAGCTGATTATAATTAACTCTTCGTTTAATTAAATGGAATCTTTCTCCGTTTTTTCGTGCATTAATCAATTCTCTTTTATATGCAGATGCCGATTTATCTTTAAAAAGTTGTGCTAAACTGATAGATAAAGAATCGACTCCTCTTTCAAAAGTTCCGTCATCCATCCCGGTACTCCTGGTATCCATCCGTATCTCATAATAGGGTATTGAGCTGGCAAGTAACCTGCCGTCAGCAGCTAAGATATCTCCACGGTTCGATTCAACGGTAATATCCTTTAGGGTAAGTTTTTGAGCTTTCTCTTTCCAGGTATTCCCTTCAATAAGCTGCAAATAAAGAATTTTGCCGACAATAAGCATGGCAAAGACAAGTATAAATATATATACTACCCCAACTCTCCATACTATTTCTTTCTTTAATGACATAAATTCTTTTACTCTTTGATTACAATTTTTTGGGGTGGCTCAACCGATTCTTCCAGATCAAGGCCCCTCTTTTTCACAAGCTTTATTACTTCTGATTGTTTACTAATAAACATTAACTCAGAAGATGTAGTAATAGCCTCTGCTCTTAACTCATTTATTTCTTTTTGTAATTTAGCATTCCGTCGCACCATCTTTTCGGCATGATACCTGTTGCCTATATAGATGAATGCCAAAAAGACCAGAAAAACAATGTAGGGCAGCTGCCTCACCACAAAATCATTGGCAATAAGCGAGCCGTCGAGAAAATCTTTTACAGAGCCAAACTTGTGTTCTTTCCGCTCTTGTTTCTCATCAATAAACTCTACATGTTTGTCATCGTCTTTTATCATAACTTTTCAGCAATTCTTAATTTAGCACTTCTTGCCCGGTTATTTTCTGCAATCTCCTCTTCGTCCGGGGTTATAACTTTTCGGTTAATTGCTTTAAAAGGCACATCTGTTCTTCCATATAAATCTTTTTCCGCTTCGCCTTCGAATTTTCCGTTTTTTATAAAATTTTTTACTAACCGGTCTTCCAGCGAATGGTAGGTAATTACCACAAGCCTTCCACCTGGTTTGATAACATCGGCTGTTTGCAACAACATTTCTTTTAAAAACTCCATTTCGCGGTTTACCTCAATGCGCAATGCCTGAAAAATTTTAGCCAAAAACTTATGTTCGGCATGTTTTGGAATAAAAGGCATTAATAAATCAGTAAACGACCTAATGGTATTGATTTCTTTGTCCGTTCTATTGCTGACAATAACTTTTGCCAGCTTACGGCTGTTTTTTAATTCGCCGTATTCCCAGAATATCTTAGCAAGCTCCTGCTCCGGATATTGATTAATAATATCTTTTGCCGAAACTTTGGCACTACGATTCATTCTCATATCCAGGTCACCATCGTACCTAAAGGAAAATCCTCTTTCCGGCTGGTCGAAATGATGCGATGAAACGCCTAAATCGGCTAAGATGCCGTCAACCTTTTCAATTCCATGGTATTTCAGGAAATTTTTTAAAAACCTGAAATTATGATTCACAAAAATAAACCGGTCATCATCTATCAGATTTTGCAGTGCATCATCATCCTGGTCGAATGCAACCAGTTTCCCCTTGTTCAAATTTTTTAAGATTTCGAGGGAATGACCTCCACCCCCAAAAGTGACATCAACATAAATCCCCTGTGGCTTGATTTGCAAACCGTCAATACTCTCTTTAAGCAATACTGGCGTATGATAACCCATATTTTAGTCATTTTCCGGATTTAAATTTCCCCCCATTATTTTTTCAGCTAATGCCGCAAAATCTTCGTGGCCTTCTTCAGCTGCCTCATACAGTTCCTTCGACCAAATTTCAATTTTGCCATACTGTCCGGCTAAAATTGCTTCTTTAGAGATTTCTGCAAGTTCGAGTAATCGTTTGGGAATCAACAGCCGATTATTACTATCGAGTACAATCTCTGCCGAACCCCGGTAAAAATTTCTTAAAAATTTATTATGTTCCTTATTATAAGGATTAATTTTGCTCCTGATGATTGCATTTTGTCTTTCCCATTCTTCGATAGGATACAAAACCAGGCATTGTTCAAAAATGTCTTTTTTGACAACAAAGCGATTCTGTGAAGCAGAATCCATCTGCTTCTTTAACGATGACGGGAAAGTAACCCTGCCCTTTTCATCTACTCTGCAATTATAGTCGCCAATAAACGTTGTCATAAAATAAACCTTAATTAACTTGTAAAAATATACAAAAATTTACCACAATATACCACTTTCTCCCATTTTTTACCACTTTGTTGATAACTTTTCTTAAGTTGTTAAAAATCAAGCACCCACAGAATTCTTCTAAAAACAATTAAGAAGTTGATAAACAGCAACTTAAAGACAAGTATGATGTTTGGGGATAATTGAGTTGATTTTTATCTTCAATTTTTGAAAGCATGCAATGAATTAAACGACTCCAAAAAATCAAATACTTTTTGTATTTTTGTTCGCAAATTAACGAATAACAAAATGGAGCAAATAGAAATTTTTACAGCACAACAAAAAAAGCTGGCACGCTATGCAAAGGCCCTGTCTCATCCGGTAAGGATTTTTATTTTAGAACACCTGGGAAAGCAATCGTGTTGCTACAGCGGTGATTTAACGGATATTCTTCCTATAGCCAAATCTACTTTATCGCAGCATTTAAAAGAATTAAAAAATGCCGGTTTAATCCAGGGAGAAATAGAAACCCCAAAAATTAAATACTGCCTGAATAAAGAAAATTGGGAAGAAGCTAAAAAATTAATGCTAAAATTTTTACAGTAAAAATTTTTTAATACTTTTGTTCGTAGTTTTACGAACTACAAACATTAAAAACAAAGAATATCATGGAAATAAAAGTATTAGGAACCGGTTGCCCAAAATGCAAAAAGCTGGAACAAATCACCAGAGATGTGGTAACAGAAATGAATGTAGATGCAACCATTTCAAAAGTTGAAGATATCACTAAAATTATGGAGTATGGTGTAATGCTTACCCCGGCACTGGTTATCAATGAAAAAGTTGTTTTTTCAGGCCAGCTCCCATCAGCAAATGAAATCAAAGAACAAATCACTAAAAACCAATAAACGTATGAAACGAATATGAATTTTTTTAATCAAAAAATACACACACGATTATGATTAAAATAAATTCATGTGAGTTCCTGAATGTGAAGAAATTTTTAGTTTCTTCATTTTCAGTAAACTAAAAATTTTAAACAGATGAAACTATTTAATTTTTTAACCATTGCATTTATTGCCATAAGCATCAACTTTTCGTGCACGGCACAAGCCAATAAAGATGACAATAAAGAAACTACCGTTAAGGCAGAAAATATTGAAGTATTCTACTTTCATTATACTCGTCGCTGTGCAACCTGTAATGCCGTAGAAGATGTAGCAAAAGAAGCTATCGAAGAATTTTATGGAAATGATGTTTCCTTTGTATCTTATAATCTTGACGAAGCTGATGGCAAAGAAAAAGCAGAAGAAATTGGCATTTCCGGCCAAACGTTAATTATTGTAAGTGGCAAAAATAAAATGAACATTACCAATGAAGGTTTTATGAATGCCAGAACGAATCCGGAAAAATTAAAACAAATCATTAAAGAAAAAATAGATTCGCTACAATAATTTTTATGGAAGAGTTTTTAAGTA
>JBNJFS010000068.1:0-10712 GCA_051747085.1 Bacteroidota bacterium | reverse complement strand
GAACAAAATTGTGTAGGAATTAAAGGACACCGTTCTGTTGGTGGTTTCAGAGCTTCTACTTATAATGCATGTACCATGGAAGATGTAAATGCATTGGTTAAGGCAATGAAAGATTTTGAAGCAAAGAATGCTTAATGATTTTTTATAATTTTAGGCTCAGGGCTTCAGCGCTTTGAGCCTTTTTATTAACCATTTAAATTTTAATGATATGAAAAAAGTACTTGTTGCAACCGAAAAACCTTTTGCTCCGGCAGCTGTAACACAAATCAAAGAAGTTTTAGATAAAGCCGGATATGAACTGGTACTTCTCGAAAAATATACCGATAAAGCAGAATTATTAAAAGCAGTTGAAGATGTTGATGCATTAATTGTACGTAGCGATAAAGTTACCAAAGAAGTGATTGATGTAGCTAAAAACCTTAAAATAGTTGTGAGAGGCGGAGCAGGATATGACAACCTTGACCTTGAAGCCTGTACCGCTAAAAATATTGTAGCTATGAATACCCCCGGGCAAAATTCAAATGCTGTTGCAGAATTAGCTCTCGGCATGATGGTGTCTATTGCCCGTGGTAACTACAATGGAAAGTCGGGTACAGAGTTACGTGGTAAGAAATTAGGAATTCATGCTTATGGAAATGTTGGTAAATATGTAGCCGAAATTGCCAAAGGGTTTGGTATGGATATTTATGCTTTCGACCCATTTGTGGATAAAGCCAAAATGGAAAAAGAAGGAATTAATCCTTTAAATTCTGTTGAAGAATTATATTCTACCTGCCAGTATGTTTCATTACATATCCCTGCCAATGATAAAACTAAAAAATCAATTGGTTACGATTTATTAAGTAAAATGCCTAAAAATGCAACACTGGTAAATACAGCAAGAAAAGAGGTAATTCACGAAGACGAGTTACTGAAAGTTTTTGCCGAAAGAGACGATTTTAAATATGTTTCGGATATTGCTCCGGATTGTAAAAATGAAATTGAAGCCAACTACGAAGGACGATATTTCTTTACGCCTAAAAAAATGGGAGCTCAAACAGCCGAAGCAAATATAAATGCAGGAAAAGCAGCTGCCGAACAAATCGTTGATTTTATTGAAAATGGGAACGAGACATTTAAAGTGAACTAATTCGTTTTGATTCGTTGATTCATTGAAAATAATGATTGTATCATTGTTCATTGCATCATTACATCATTACATCATTGAATTATTGAATCATTACAATTACATTAAAAATATATTAATCATTAAATAAATCAATAAAAAGATGGCGATAGTAAAACCTTTTAAGGGATTAAGGCCACCCAGAGATATAGTTAAAGATTTAGCATCATTACCATATGATGTTATGAACAGTGAAGAAGCAGCTCAAATGGCCGAGGGAAAAGAAAATTCATTATTACATATCACACGTGCTGAAATTGATTGTCCCGAAGGAACGGATATTCATTCTGATACGGTTTATAATAAAGCTGTAGAAAATTTTAAAAAGTTTCAGGAAAAAGGATGGTTACTGCAGGAGGATAAACCTAAATTTTATATTTATGCACAAACCATGGATGGAAAAACACAGTATGGTCTTGTAGGTGCTGCTGCATGCGAAGATTACAATAAAGGAATTATCAAAAAGCATGAGCTTACACGTCCTGAAAAGGAAGAAGACCGGATGGTTTTAACACGTTATACCAATGCGAATATAGAACCGGTATTTTTCTCATACAAAGCGGTTCCTGAAATTGATAGTATCGTTGAAGATATTGTTAAAAATCAGGAAGCGGAGTATGATTTTGTTGCTGAAGATGGATTTGGTCATCATTTCTGGCCTGTTAATGATGCAGAAATCAATAAAAAGTTGCAGGAATTGTTTGAAACGAAAGTACCTTATACCTATGTTGCCGACGGGCATCACAGAACAGCTGCAGCTGCACGTATCGGATTGGAAAAGAGAGAACAAAATCCAAACCATACCGGAAACGAAGAATATAATTTCTTTATGGCTGTTCATTTTCCTGATGATCAGCTGAATATTATCGATTATAATCGTGTGGTTAAGGATTTGAATGGCCTGTCCGAAGCTGACTTTATTGAAAAATTAAAAAGTGCTTTTACAGTAGAGAAAGTTGGTTCAGAAATTTACAAACCATCCAAATTGCACGAATTCAGCATGTATCTTGATGGCGATTGGTATAAGTTAACCGCTAATGATGGTACTTATGATGATAAAGACCCGATAGGTGTTTTGGATGTTACCATTTTGTCGAAACATGTGCTGGAGCCAATCCTTGACATTCAAGATTTAAGAACTTCTAAACGTATCGATTTTGTAGGTGGTATCAGAGGTTTGGGCGAATTGAAAAAACGGGTAGATAATGGCGATATGAAAGTTGCTTTTGCTTTGTATCCCGTTTCTATGCAACAACTTATTAATATTGCCGATTCAGGGAATATTATGCCGCCAAAAACCACCTGGTTTGAACCTAAATTAAGGAGTGGTTTGGTAATCCATAAATTAGATTAAAGAGAATATATTACTATAATTGGAAGGAGGGCAAAACAAGCTCTCCTTTTTTCGTTTGTCGTTCTTTTTCATCATTACTTTTTTTCTTAATTTTGAATAAAAAATAAATATAAATTAAAAGACGATATGAGTGTTGCAGAAAATATTAAACATTTTGTGGAAAAAGAAATTCCATCGCATGTTAAGCTTATAGCTGTCACCAAAACAAAACCGATTGAAACTATACTTGATGCCTATAACTCAGGATATAAAGTTTTTGGGGAAAATAAAGCACAGGAACTGATTCAAAAATACGAAGATCTTCCTAAAGACATTGAATGGCATATGATTGGCCATTTACAGAGCAATAAGGTTAAGTATATTGCCCCTTTTGTTGCTATGATTCATGGAGTAGATAAGTTTAAATTATTAAAAGTAATTAATAAAGAAGGACGTAAAAATAACCGCAAGATTGATTGCCTTTTACAATTTCATATTGCCAAAGAAGAAACCAAATTCGGATTGGATTTAGATGAGGCTAAAGATTTTATATCTTCTTCTGAATATGTTGATTTGGAGCATGTTAACGTGAAAGGGGTGATGGGGATGGCAACTTTTACTGAAAATACCGATTTAATTCGTAACGAATTTAAAGAATTAGTTTATATCTTTAATGAGTTAAAAAAACAATTTTTTCACACTAAAGAAGATTTTTGCGAGATTTCGATGGGAATGTCGAATGATTATAAAATTGCTATCGAAGAAGGAGCAACTATTATTCGTATTGGAAGTCTTCTTTTTGGGCCCAGAAATTATTAAAATTAGTAAATAAAATAGATTATAATTATGAGTCAGCTAGAAACCACTTATTTAGGTTTGAAATTAAAAAACCCCGTTATTGTTGGTAGCTCAGGATTAACCAGCACAATAGATAAAATAAAAGAAATTGAGAAACGAGGAGCCGGAGCTATTGTTTTAAAATCTCTTTTCGAAGAACAGATAAATTACGAAGCCGGATCATTAGCCGAAACATCCGATTCGCCCGAAGCATTAGATTATGTTAAATATTACACAAAAAATAATACCGTTCAGGAATATTTGGATTTAATAAAAAAAGCAAAGACTGAAGTAGATATTCCTGTAATAGCCAGTATTAATTGTGTTTCGGCAAAAGACTGGGTAGATTTTGCAAAACAGATTGAAAATGCCGGTGCTGATGCATTAGAAGTAAATGTGTTTATATTACCTAATGATAGAAGTGCTTCCGGAGAAAAATATGAGGAGATTTATTTTGATTTAGCGGATAAATTAAAGAAAATTTTAACCATCCCATTTGCATTTAAGTTAGGCTCTCATTTTACAAACCTGGTAGGGTTTATTCAAAAATTGCATGTTCCCGGAGTGGTTTTATTTAATCGTTTTTATGCACCCGATATTGATGTTCATCAGATGAAATTTGTGGCTTCAGAAGTGTTTAGTTCACCCTCAGATAATAGAGATACGCTACGTTGGGTAGGAATTGTATCTTCCAAAATTTCGCGATTAGATATTGCTGCTTCAACCGGTATTCATGATGGAGAGGCTGTGGTAAAACAAATTTTAGCCGGAGCAAAAGTGGTACAGGTATGCTCAACTTTATATAAAAATGGGATTAGTCATCTGGAAAATATGCTTAAGGATGTAGAATCATGGATGGAGAAAAAGGGATTTGAACATGTCGATGAATTTAGAGGAAAAATGAGTTATCACAGAATTGATGACCCTTTAATTTATGAGCGGTCTCAGTTTATGAAATACTTTTCAAGTATTCACTAATTATTACTGGAAAACTCTGCTAACTGGCAGGGTTTTCTTTTTTATCTTTAATAATAGTCGTTAGTTCATTAAATAATTGACGCTTATCGTTGCTTATATCTTCAATCGAGGTTTCCAGCTTTTTTAAACAGCGGTCAGCATCTTTTTCCTTAATCTTTTCCATGTTGTCAATAACAGTAAAAGCATCAAAAGCAAGTTGAAAATTGCCCCGGATAAAAATTCTGACAAATGTTTCGATATATTCTTCATAATTAAGACCATTTTTCCAACAAGCCGAAACTAAAATGGGTAATTCACCATTGTACCCTTCATCTTCAATGGCATCGATAAGTTTTGGTGCGCTGTTGGAGTCTTTTAAATTTTCCAGTATTTTAATAATCTCATTTTTTATGACGGTACTTTTAGTTTGTTGAAGCAGATGAATCACTTCAGGCATTATATCCTTATTTCCATCAGTAGAAATAAATTTAAGGGTGTTAATAATTATTTCCTGGTTTGTCGAATGCAGGTTTTTGATCAATTCTTTGTTAGTCATTTCTTGTGATTCTATTAGTCCTTACGATGGACAAAATTAGAATAAAACAATTAGAATTATTGGGTATTCACATTATAATTTTCTATATTAGTTTAAAATTATTAGGATATATTATAACCAAATTATGGAAATATCCGTATATAGGCTTAAAAATTAGCTGGTATACGAAAATTGAAATTTTGATTATTAAAAAAAAGTGTTAATTTTACTAAAAAATGTATTCGTTGGTAACAATAAATAAAACAACAAATTATGAATATCAAATTATTTCGTAGCACCTTTTATTTTATTGCAATTTTTTCGGTTATTGCAATATTAACGAACTGCTCTTCGGATAAAGAAAAGAGCACTGATACAGATGAAGTAGTTACCATTGATTCTTTAGAAATTGATGAAAAACTGGTTCAGGATGTTAAAACCGTTAAAGAGATTTTTTACTCTCTTCCTTCTCCCTTAGAAACAGCAATGATACTTAAACAGGCAGGTGCTGAATATAACGAGGAGCTTTTAAATCCAACCGAAAATGTAACCAGATATGTTACCAATAAAAGTATGGCGTTAAATCTGGGTATTTATACTACAGATTTAAGTTATGCCAGTTTGTTTGATCAAACGCAAGCTACTATTAATTATATGGATGCTGCTAAAAATATGGCAGAAGGTTTAGGAATTTTAAATGTGATTGATGAAGAAACAGTTAATCGGTTAGAGGCAAATATTAATAACCGGGATATCATAATGGATATTATTTCTGAAACGATCATGAATTCAAGTTCTTTTTTCGAAGAAAATGACCGGCAGGCAATGTCTGCTATAGTTCTTGTGGGAGGGTGGATTGAAGGATTATATATTGCTACTAATTTGGTTACTCCCGATGATGATTTGCAAAATAACGAATTGGTAAAACGTATTGTAGACCAAAAATTAACCCTGTCAACCGTTTACAGTCTTTTAGAAGAAAATACCGATAACGACGATGTGAAAAATATTATTATTCAAGTAGATCTGATAAAACAAATTTATGATAAAATTGAGATAACATCTTCTGAGATTGAACCGGTAACTGACGAAGAAACAAAAGTTACGACTCTTAAATCTACTACCCAGGTTAAAATGAGTCCCAGTACTTTTAACCAGTTAAAAGATCAAGTGAAAGTAATTCGAAATAATTTTACATTATAAAATATCCTCTGTTATGAAAAAAATATACCAGGCAATAATTATCCTAACAGTATTAGCTCTGATACCACTTTCCGGCATTTCACAATGTAAAAGTTTTGCCAAAAAAGTATGTAAATTAGAATTAGCACCTTATACCCATGATGGAAATTATAATGCAGCAATTCTTACCGAAGGTGAAGATGCCGAACTATATAAAACATTTTATGCCGGGCAGAATTACAGAATTTATATTTGCGGGTCAGAATCTCTTCCGGAAATTGAGTTTCAAGTGCTTGATGTAAAGCGTAATGTGCTTTATGATAATAGAAAAAATAATTATTCGAAAATATGGGATTTCAAGCTTGAATCCAGTCAGCAACTAATTATTTCACTAAGAGTTAGACATAGCGAAGAAGAGTCTGATGAATTGGTTAGCGGGTGTGTGGCTATCATGTTTGGTATAAAAGAAAGTGATTAATCATTAATTTTAAATATTTTGCTTAAAGCCTGTAGAATTACAGGCTTTTTTTAGTTTTTGACACGTTATTTTTCTTTCTTTTCATCTTTGACTTTAAGAACTTCGCCGTAAAGGAGTGATTATTTTTTATTAGTTCTTCGGGAGTACCTTCGAAAATAACCTGGCCTCCATAATTACCTCCTTCAGGGCCTAAATCAATAATCCAATCGGCTGATTTTATGATTTCCATATTATGTTCAATGATTAAGATGCTATTTCCACGATTAATTAGAGCGTTAAATGCATCAAGCAGCTTATTAATATCATGAAAATGCAACCCCGTAGTGGGTTCGTCGAAAATAAACAGCGTCGATTGTTGTGCATTTTCTTTGCTAAGAAACGCGGCAAGTTTTACTCTTTGACTTTCCCCACCGCTTAATGTACTTGACGATTGTCCCAGTTTGATATATCCTAATCCAACATCAGCCAGGGGAGTTAATTTTTCTACTATCTTTTTTTCTGTAGTGCTTTTTCCTTCACTAAAGAACTCAATCGACTCGTTTACAGTCATTTCCAAAACATCGGAAATGTTTTTGTCACGATATTTTATTTCCAGTATTTCATCTTTAAAACGTTTACCCTGGCAACTTTCACAAATTAAGGTAACATCGGCCATAAATTGCATTTCTACTTTTATAACCCCTTCTCCCAGGCACTCTTCACACCTTCCTCCGTCAACATTAAACGAATAATGTGACGGTTTAAAATGATTAAGTTTTGAACCGGGTTGTTCGGCAAATAATTTACGAATCTCATCGTAAGCTTTCAGGTAGGTTACCGGATTAGAACGAGAAGACCGGCCAATAGGATTTTGATCCACAAATTCTATACTGTTAAGCTGTTTGATGTCGCCGGAAATCTTGTCGAATTTCCCTGTTTTTTCTCCGGTTCCCATTATTATTTTACTGAGTGCCGGATAAAGAATGTTTTTAATTAAAGTTGATTTTCCTGATCCACTAACTCCGGAAATTACGGTTAAAACATTCAAAGGGAATTTAACATCAATATTTTTCAGGTTATTTTCGCGTGCTCCGGTAATTTGAATATAATTATTCCATTTTCGGCGTAGTTTGGGAATTTCAATATATCTTTTGCCCGTTAAATAATCAGCCGTAAGGCTATTCTTACTTTTTAAAATTTCGTTATGATTGCCCTGAAAAATAATTTCACCTCCCAGTCTTCCGGCTCTCGGACCAATATCAATTATTTCATCTGCCGATTTAATAATTTCTTCGTCATGCTCCACAACAATTACGGTATTTCCAATATTTTGCAACTGTTTAAGTACTTTTATAAGCCTGTGATTGTCTCTTGAGTGAAGTCCAATGCTTGGTTCGTCAAGAATATATAATGAGCCCACTAAGCTGCTTCCTAATGATGTTGCCAGATTTATTCGTTGCGATTCGCCGCCGGACAATGTAGATGATAATCTGTTAAGGGTTAAATACCCTAATCCTACATTGAGTAAAAAATCTAAACGACTATATATCTCCACTAAAATTCGTTTGGATACTTCCTGTTCATAACTACTTAGTTTAAAATTCTTGAAAAAAGCATACAGTTCATCTAAGGGCATCAAAACTAAATCCTGTACAGATTTAGAATTTATTTTTACATACGAAGCTTCCTTTTTTAAGCGTGTTCCTCTGCATTCAGGACAGGTAGTCTTTCCTCGGTATCGTGAAAGCATTACGCGGTACTGTATTTTGTATTTTTTTTGTTCCAAATATTCGAAAAAGCGATTTAAACCCTTAAAATACCTATTCCCGGTCCAAAGTAACATTTTTTGTTCATCTGATAGATCATAAAAAGGTTTATGAATCGGGAAATTGAATTTATCGGCATGGTAAATCAATTGATTTTTCCACTCCTGCATTTTATCTCCTCGCCAACATGCAATAGCGTCTTCATAAACCGATAAGCTTTTATTGGGGATCACCAGGTCTTCGTCGATACCAATTATTTTACCATACCCTTCGCAACGGGGACAAGCTCCAACCGGGTTATTAAAGCTAAACGTGTTTATGGTTGGTTCTTCAAATTCAATACCATCAACTTCAAAATTGCCTGAGAACTCTTTTTTGATCATCTCATGGTCGTGGTAAACAGCAATAATGCATTTGTTGCTTCCTTCATCAAGTGCTAACTGAACCGAATCGGCAAACCGGCTGATTGAATCTTCGTCATTTTTAATAACAATTCGATCAATCACAACATTTATTGGTTTATTTTCATCTAAAAATGATGGATCTTTAGTTATCTCACTAATTTTATGTACTTTATTTTCTTGTTCAACCCTATTAATGCCTTCATTTGAAAGCATCCTGAGGTAATCGGTAATTTTTCCTCCGTTTTGTAATAATAAAGGAGATAAGATGAGGGCCTTTGTTCCTTCTTTAAAGGTTAAAATATAGTTTACCACATCTGTAACAGTGTGCCGTTGAACAATACTACCGGATACAGGGGAGTGGGTTTTTCCTATGCGGGCATACAAAAGCTTTAAATAATCATAAACTTCTGTTGAAGTTCCAACTGTTGAGCGCGGATTACGGGTGTTTACCTTTTGCTCAATAGCAATGGCAGGAGGGATTCCTTGAATAAATTCAACATCGGGTTTGTTTATTTTTCCTAAAAATTGTCTTGCATAAGATGATAAACTTTCTACATAACGTCGTTGACCTTCTGCATAAATCGTATCAAATGCCAGCGACGATTTGCCTGAACCTGAAACCCCCGTAATGACAATGAATGTATCGCGAGAAATATTTAAACTTATATTTTTTAAGTTATGAACTTTTGCTCCTTTTATAATGATATGTTGATTTTTATCTGGCATAATAATTGAAAGAAAATTACTTAAAGAATGTTAACAAATATAAAATGGTTTTGAATTAACCAAAATTTTTATTTAATTGCGCTAAATTAGTTTAAAAAATTTGAATTACTAACCAAAATTTCGGAGGATTGATTATCGATTAAACCTTTACCTTTTTCTAAACATAAATAAAAAGGAGGTTGTTTTGAGAGCATCAGGATTTTCAGATCATGAGCTTGTAAAACAGTTCATAAAAGGTAATCAATCCAGTATCGAAACCTTAATCAAACGCCATAAAGATAAAGTCTATACCTATATTTTTTTAATGGTAAAAAATGAGCATCTGGCGAATGATATTTTTCAGGATACTTTTATTAAAGTTATTAAGTCGTTGGAATCTGGTAAATATCAGGAAAACGGGAAATTTATCTCATGGGTAATTCGGATTGCTCATAATTTAATTATTGACTATTTCCGCAAGGAAAAGCAAATGAAAACGTATTCCAACGATGAGTATGAAACCGACTTGTTTAATTCAGATAAATTTTCTGATAAAACAATAGAGGATAATATTATCCAGGAGCAGGTTTGTAATGATGTACGTAAACTGGTTGATTTTTTACCCGATGAACAGAAAGAAGTGGTTTTACTGCGGCATTATGTAGGTTTAAGTTTTAAAGATATTGCCGAACAAACAAATGTTAGTATCAATACTGCTTTGGGACGTATGCGTTATGCTTTGATTAATTTGCGAAAGTTAATAGAAGAAAAAAATTTAAGTTTAACCTATCAATAAAATAGATAATTGGTATAATAAATGTTTTCTCCTTTGCGTTTTAAAAATAAAACAAAATGACGCCTATGGGAGAAATATTTACACTATTCTATCTTTATGATAATTTAAATAAAGATAATGTAACCAATGAAAGTTTTTTAGATGTTGATTTTAATGAATTTTCTGAGGAAATGAAAATTTTAAACCGGGATATAATTAAAGCTCCCGACGAATTAGTTAACCGGGTAATTGAGATTACCCGTGATAAAAATTATTAGGTAAGTGTTAAATTCAGATTTATGGGGTAACAAAAATGTTATCCCATTTTTTTTGTTTGAAAAATTTGATTTTTTAAATTTAAATTAATATTATTGTGATATCAAAATGATATTATATTAACCCTTTAAAAAATTAAATTATGAATCAAGAAAAAGAATATTCAGCTGCCTCGGGCTATGCAATGTTAATGGTAAACCTTTTGCTTATTGGATTTGGTATTGCCGGTATGGTCTTTTTGGGGAATCCCTGGTTTATTTTTATGATTTTACTTGGCGCTTTTCTTTCTATCGGATTTGTTATTATTAATCCAAATGAAT
>JBNJFS010000067.1:0-10752 GCA_051747085.1 Bacteroidota bacterium | reverse complement strand
GCGATTCTGTTAAGTTTTTCCGGAGGAGTTATTACCATTGTATTGGCTAAACTTTTCGATGTAGATAAAAATATGGCGGTAGGTTTATTTACCGGCTCATTAACCAGTGCATCGAGTTTAGCTGTTACCATCGAGAACACCCAATCTTCGCTCCCCGGCATAGGTTTTGGTATCGCTTTTCCCTTTGGAGTTATTGGAGTAGTATTAATTACAAGGCTTTCGCCTAGAATATTTAATATTGATATTAAAAAAGAAGAAGAAAATTATTTAAGAGAAATAAATGCACAATATCCTAAATTGATTAATAAAAATTTTATTGCCGAAAATAAAAACATCTTTGGCAAAACCATTGGAGAGCTCAATCTCCGCTCTACAACAAATACAAACATCTCAAAAGTTTATCAAAAATATTCAACCATTAATCCTAAGGCATCTACTGTTATTAGAGAGGGTGATATAATTCGGGCATGTGGTACATCCGAAGATCTTCATAAATTAGAGGAAATTATAGGAAATGAAACAACAAAGCAAATTCCCGCAACCAAAAAAATTGTTATCCGTCATTTTCTGGTAACGGATAATAAAGCGTTAAATATCCCTTTTGGAGAGCTTGCATTACTTCAAAACTATAATGCTACGGTTACCTCAATCCGTCGAAGTGGTATTGATATTACACCAAATGCCAACAGCCGCTTTCGATTTGGAGATAAAATAACAGTAGCCGCTCCTGAAGAAAATATGAAAAGGATTGGCAGGCTGGTTGGCGACGATCGAAAGAAACTCGATGAGCTCGATTTTCTTCCTGTGGTAACCGGAATTCTTTTGGGTATTCTTATTGGTTTTATCAGAATTCCTGTTTATCAAGACTTTTCATTTAGTATTGGGCTGACAGGGGGCGTTTTAATCGCCGGGTTAATCCTAAGTAAGATAGGTAAGACCGGAAAAATAATTTGGAACATTTCAGGCTCCTCTAATCAGTTTCTCCGCAAACTGGGATTAATCTTTTTCCTCTCCGGAGTGGGAACCGATGCCGGAGCCTTAATCATTGATGCCATAAAAACGAATGGTATCAGCCTTTTTTTAATGGGCGCAGCCATAACGGTAATTCCAATGTTTATTGTACTATATGTGGGTAAATATCTATTAAAAATTAACTTTTTAAGATTGCTGGGTGCACTAACCGGAAGTATGACAAGCACACCTGCCCTGTCGGCTATTGAACCAATAACCAAAACCAATGCTCCGCAGGTTACTTATGCCATGATTTATCCCATCGCACTTATCATAATTATTATTACAAGTCAGCTTATTACCCTATTTTAACGATAATTAAGGCAAACTGTTTTTAAAACTCAGGTATCGTGTAGCATATAATTCTCCTTCGGGCGATCCAATACTTTGCCAAACCTCTTCAATATTATCCAGTCTGTTGCCGGGATTTGGGTGTGTACTTAAAAATTCGGGAGGCGAAGGTTGTCCTTCCATTTTTTCGAAAAAAGCAGAAATCCCCTGGGGATCATAATTTCTGTCACCCGTTCCATCATCTGTATAATATACTGCAAATTCATCGGCCTCATACTCATGATCGCGACTAAAGGCAAGATAACCAAGACCCTGGGCAAGGTCAGCAGCAATTTCTGCCAGGGTAGACGGATCCTCTCCAAGCAAAATCGACAGAAGAATTGAAAATCCATACTGTTTAGTCATGGTCTTAGTTGTATGCCTTTTGTCGGCATGAGCCATTTCATGGGCCATAACACCGGCAAACTCAGCTTCGTTATCCAGAAATTTAATGATGCCGGTATAGAAATACATTTTTCCTCCGGGCACACAAAAAGCATTTAATACCTCATCATTATCAATGATATACACATCCCAGGAAAATTCTTCGGCATATCGTAAATCATCCGATTGCAACAATTCATCACGAATAGCTTCCAGATGATTATACGCTTCATCATAAGCTACTGGACTTAAAATGGGGTACTCTTCAGGATTATTTAATAATTGAGTATGAAATTCTTCTCCAAATTCAACATCTTGCTGCAAGGAAAAAAAGTTAAGACCCCCATCCTCGTCACAGGATATGAAACCAACCATTATAAAAATGGATGCTAATAAAATAAAATAAGCTTTTCTTTTCATGAGATATGATTATTAGTGAATTATTATGCCAAACGATTATAAGCTAAAATAGTTTCATTTTTTAAAAAAGTAAAAAAAATGACATTATTTTAATCAAAAATAAAATACATTATTATATTGCATAAAATTTAGAGAAAAAAGAAACTCCCTGTCTTATGAAAAGAACTATCATTAATATCGTCTTTTTACTCTTTTTTACCATAAACAGTTTTGCACAATTTGGGCAAAATAAGGTAATGTACGACCGATTTGACTTTGAAGTTTACCATACCCCTCATTTTGATATTTATAACTATTTAAAAAATGATTCGCTGCTTCTTGACTTAGGGCAGTTATCCGAGCGTTGGTATACAAGACATATGGCAATTTTTGCGGATACACTGGACAAGAGCCCCATTATTCTTTACAACAACACGGCCGATTTTAAACAAACCACAGTCATATCAGGTATAATTGGCGTTGGCACAGGAGGTGTAACCGAAGGACTAAGAGGAAGAGTGGTAATTCCTGTTATGGTCTCAAACAAAGAAACCGATCATGTCCTTGGGCATGAGATGGTTCATGTTTTTCAGTACAATTTAGTTAGGGAAAATGACAGCCTTTCCTTTAATTCATTAGGTAATACTCCATTGTGGATGATTGAAGGCATGGCCGAATTTTTATCCATTGGAACTCAGGATAATCGTACCTCTATGTGGATGCGTGATGCAGTAATTCATGATAAGTTACCGACCATAAAAGATATGACCAGAAAACCGGGTGAATATTTTCCTTACCGATACGGACATGCGTTTTGGGCATTTGTTACAGGCGTTTGGGGCGACAACATCATGCAGCCTCTTTTTTATAAAACTTTACAGTACGGAATGAATTATGCTTTTCAGGACATTCTTCATATGACTCCCGATAGTTTATCAAAAGTATGGGCTGACGCAACAAAAGAATATTATACATCACAACTTGAAGATACTATTCCCCCGACAGGAAAAGTGCTGTTTAATCTTGAAAATGGAGGAGAAATTAACCTGTCGCCGGTGGTAAGCCCTGACGGGAAGTATGTAACTTTTCTTTCCAATAAAAATGTTATTGATGTAGACCTTCTTTTAGCAGAAACTGAAACAGGGAAGATTAAGTCAAAGCTGACTTCATCATTAAAAAAATCTCATATCGACGATTTTAATTATATCGAAGAGGCAGGATCATGGTCGCCCGACGGGAAGCAATATATTATGACAACCTTTACCAAAGGAAAAAACAAATTTTTAGTTGTATCGTTAGAAAATACCAAAATTAAAGATACCCGGGAAATAGAGATTGAAGGAGTAGAAGCCCTGGTAAACCCGGAATGGTCTCCCGACGGAGAAAGCATAGTTTTCAACGGGTTAGTAAATGGGAAAAGCGATTTATATTTATACAATATTAGAACAGGAGAAACAGAACAATTAACCGACGATTATTATTCTGATTTACAACCCAGCTGGTCGGCTGATGGAAGTGAAATCGTTTTTATTTCAGACAGAGGGGACGATACAAATCTGGAAAAACAAATTTACGGGACTTATAAACTTTGCATTATTAAAAGAAAAACCAAAGAGGTTCTTGTTTATGACTTATTCCCCGGAGCCGATATTTTTAGCCCACAATACTCGCCTTATGATTCCTCATTATATTTTTTATCCAATACGGATGGATTCAGAAACTTATACAAATACGAACTACATAAGGGCGAAATCTTTAAGCTTACCCGATTTGCTACCGGCATTACCGGAATCACCGATCTTGCTCCATCTTTCAGCATTTCGCGCGAAACAGGGCAAATAGTATATACACATTACACCAATGGGAACTATGAAATTTATCTTGCAAAGCCTGAAGAATTTTTAAAAATCCCCGTCAGCCCAGCATCGGTTAATAGAAGTGCCGAATTTTTACCTCCGGGGAAAGGTAGATTGAATGATATGGTTAATTATAACTTAAACTACAATAATTCATTCCCGGAAGATTCGTTTAAAATTCAGGAATACGATCCCCGGTTCCGGTTGGAATATATTGGCTCCAACGGGGTTGGTGCAGGTACAAGTACTTATGGAACGTTCATATCAGGGGGTATAAGCATGTTATTTAGCGATATGTTAAAGTACCACCAGATTTACACTATGCTTAACATTAATGGCGAGGTATATGATTTTGGAGGACAAGTGGCTTATATCAATTCTAAAAAAAGAATAACCTGGGGAGGATCATTCTCACACTTCCCGTATCGCGGAATGTATTATTCCTATAAATATGATTCTCTAGCCGATGGCACACGTACTTTCGTAGAAAACTACAATTTGGTTCGAATATTTGAAGAAAATTTTTCGTTGTTATCTCACTTCCCCATTTCATCCAAATTAAGGATTGAAGGAGGATTCTCATATGCCAGGTATAGCTACCGGATTGACAGTATTAATTATTATTACCTGGCCGATGAAGAAACGGGTTATCCTCTGGGATATCTCGGACAAAACAAAGAAAAAGTAGATGATGTGCCCGATCCCTACAATATCGGGAGTGTATATTTTGCTTTTGTTGGCGACAACTCAAATTTTGGCATCACATCACCACTAAGCGGCTACAGGTACAGGTTTCAGGCAGGACAGATGTTTGACCATTATCATATTACCAATTTAAACTTTGATGTACGAAAATACTTTTTTGCCAAACCATTTAGCTTTGCGTTTAGAGCTCTACACTATGGCAGATATGGAAAAAGTGCAAACAAATTATATCCTATCTTTTTAGGCAATGAATACATTATACGGGGATACAATTATAATGCTTTTTATAAACGGGATAACTTGTACGCCGAAAACTATTTAGATGCTAACAGGCTTAGCGGAAGCAAAATATTTGCTTTTAATGCTGAAATTCGTTTCCCTTTTACCGGGATAGAAAGATTATCGTTAATAAAATCAAAATACCTTTATTCAGACCTGAACCTGTTTTTCGATGCAGGTATTGCATGGACAAAAGATAAGCTTCCATGGGTATCTTCAAGTGATGTAAGGTTTAACTGGGAACCCGACCCGAACTATTATACCCCAATTACAAGTTTAGGAGCTTCGCTAAGAATAAACCTCTTTGGATATGCTGTTTTAGAACCCTATATTGCTGTTCCATTTCAGCTGGAAGATGTTTCCTTTTCAACAGGCTTTGTGATTTCAGGGGGAGGGTGGTAACCGCTTAATCATCGTCTACCTCCTCGTAGTCGACATAATCACCCATATCCTCATCAATTTTCTTATCTCCTTTGCCTGATGCCTTTATGGTTACATCGCCCTCTCTTTTTTGATAATATTGCTGCTGTTTATCCTCATACCGTTTCTGCATATTCTTAATATACTTCTTAAAGATAAAACGGGTAACTACGCGGATCAAAAAAAATATGATGAAAAATATTAATATAAATCGTGCCAGTGCCATTTAACTATTTCCTTTCTTTTTTTATACTCCCGGAAACAACAATGTATTTGTTTTTTAACTCGGGTGCATTTTTATGTATTGTATCAACGAATTGAAACGGTTCACTTCTGTCGTCTCGCAATTTAACATTAAAATGATTTACAAAATGAAAACCGTGAACCTTTTCTGTGTTAATATCTTTTAATGGTTTGATAAAAGATATAATCCGGTTTAAATCATCCAGGTAAATATCCTCTTCATTAGCATCAATCTTTAATTTCGATTTTTGTGCGATTTTATGTAATGTTTTTTTATCTATCATAAAAAATTATAAATCGTATGACGAAAATAAATATATTAATAAACATTTCTTACTTTTGCAAAATTAAAATAATCATAATATATATTAAATAATTCTTTATGGAAAAGGTTGTTAGTGGTATAAGATCAACAGGAAACCTGCATTTAGGCAACTATTTTGGTGCATTAAAAAATTTTATTAAAATGCAGCACGAAAATAATTGCTATTTTTTTATTGCTGACTATCACTCGTTAACCACACATCCAACCCCTGAAGATTTACACGGAAGTGTAAAACAGGTTTTGTCAGAATATTTAGCCTGCGGCCTTGATCCTGAAGCAGCAACCATATACTTACAAAGCGATGTGCCTGAAGTAACCGAATTGTATTTGCTGTTGAATATGAATGCTTATGTAGGTGAATTGGAAAGAACCACATCATTTAAAGATAAAGTTAGAAAACAACCTGAAAATGTAAATGCCGGCCTGTTAACTTATCCCGTTTTAATGGCTGCTGATATCATTATCCATAATGCATCAAAAGTTCCGGTTGGAAAAGATCAGGAACAAAACCTTGAGATGGCCCGTAAATTTGCCCGACGATTTAACAACATATATCATGTGGATTATTTTACCGAGCCGCAACCCTATAATTTTGGGCAGGCATTGGTTAAAGTGCCGGGGTTAGACGGAACCGGCAAGATGGGAAAATCGGAAGGAAATGGTATTTATCTGTTTGATGATGCTAAAGCGATTAGAAAAAAAGTAATGCGTGCTGTTACCGATAGCGGCCCTACAGAAAAAAATCAAGAAATGCCGGAACCTATTCAGAATCTTTTTACCATCATGGATATTGTTTCGGAAAAAGAAACCCTTGATTTTTTCAGAGAAAAGTACAATCAGTGTGAAATTCGCTACGGCGATATGAAAAAGCAACTGGCCGAAGATATTATTACGTTTACTTCTCCCATTCGCGAACGCATTCTTGAAATTTCATCAGACAACCAATATTTAAGCAAAGTAGTAAAAACAGGTGCAGAAAAAGCACGTGCCAGCGCTTCTAAAACACTAAAAGAAGTTAGAGAAATTATCGGGTTTAAACCTTTCTAAACAAACATCAATAAGCTAACAGCCATAACAATCATACCAAGGATTAACCCATAAATGGACAAATGATGCTCACCATATTCTCTGGCAGCGGGCAGCAGTTCATCGATAGAAATAAATACCATAATACCTGCTACCGACGCAAATAATACGCCAAAAAGGGCCGGGGTTAAAAAAGGCATTAAAATTAAATATCCAATAATGGCTCCTATGGGTTCTGATAATCCTGAAGCAAAGGAGTGCCAAAATGCTTTTCGTTTGCTTCCTGTAGCATAATATATAGGAACAGAAACAGCAATACCTTCCGGAATATTATGAATAGCAATAGCTACGGCAATAGCAATACCCAGGCTGGGATCGGATAAAGCAGCGGTAAATGTGGCTAACCCTTCGGGGAAATTATGGATTGCAATAGCCAGTGCAGTAAATAATCCCATCTTTTTCAGCTTTTTATTCTTATGTTCAATCTTAGCCTTTTCATCCATTTCTTCAACCATCCTAATTTCATGAGGATTTTCATTAGAAGGGATTAACTTATCGATAAGCGCAATAATAAAAATACCACCAAAAAATGAGATTACCGTAATCCAGGAACCTGTTTTTTCGCCCAGATCCGCTATTAATGATTCTTTCGCTTTAAAAAAAATCTCTACCATGGAAACATAAATCATTACTCCGGCAGAAAACCCCAGGGAGACAGATAAGAATTTTGTGTTGGTTGTTTTGGTAAAAAAAGCTAAAACGCTGCCAATACCTGTAGCCAACCCGGCAAAAAGCGTCAGTGCAAAAGCTATCAATACATTTTGTTCAATCATAGGAACCAGAGAATTTATAAATTAATTATTTTCAAAAATACGTCCAAAATCCAACCCGGGAAATACACACTAATTATTATTCCTGAAAAGGTTTCCATGTTTTTGCCAGTCCTCCAATTCCGGTTTCCCGATAAGCACTCTGAATATCGCGTCCGGTTTCTGCCATCGTGCGTACAGCATCATCGAATGAAATCTTATGCCCGCCATCGGAAAACAAAGCATACACAGCACATTCAAGTGCTTTGCCCACTGCAATAGCGTTACGTTCGATACAAGGTATTTGTACATAACCCAAAACCGGGTCACAGGTTAATCCCAGATTATGTTCAAAGCCCATTTCAGCAGCATATTCAATTTGGCGTAACGAGCCACCCATTACTTGTGCAGCAGCCCCGGCAGCCATAGCGCATGCCGTCCCAATCTCTCCCTGGCAACCTACTTCGGCTCCCGAAATGGAAGCATTTCGTTTAACAATATTCCCAATAAGCCCTGCGGTAGCCAGTGCTCTTAATATTTTTGATTCATTAATATGTTCTTCACGCTGTAAATAAAATAAAATGGCCGGCAAAACACCTGATGAGCCACAGGTAGGTGCGGTTACAATCTTCCCTCCGGCTGCATTTTCTTCCGAAACCGCTAAAGCAAAAGAAAACAGAAGCCCCTGATCTTGCATAGCTCCTCTTGAATTCTGAGATTTAGTATAATAATTGTTTGCTTTTCGCGGAAGCCTTATTTCGCCGGGAAGAACCCCTTCACTATCTAATCCGTTGGTAATGGTATCTTTCATGATACTCCATACTTCTTTTAAGAAATCCCAAATCTCTTCTCCTTCGTTATCTTCAACATATTCCCAGAATGTTTTTCCCCGATCGCTACACCACTTAAGAATATCGGATAACGATTTATGCTGATAGATTTTTTCGTTATTTAAAATACCGCTGTCATCTCTTAAATCGCCTCCACCAATACTGTATACCGTCCATTCATCCGTAACCTGATCATCATCATCTATTGCTTCGAAAAGGAGCCCGTTAGGATGAAGGGGTAACTCTTCATCAGCTTTCCAAATAATTTCAACATCACGAGGCAACAACGCTTTTTTCAAAGCCAAATCGGTGCCGTGTCCCTTGCCTGTAGCTGCCAGGCTACCATACAAAGTAACCTTGAAATATTTCGCATTTGGATTTTTCAATTGAAAAACATTTGCTGCCCTTACTGGTCCGATGGTATGGCTGCTCGACGGGCCATATCCTATTTTATATAATTCTCGTATTGATTGCATATTATTGTTTTAGCATGCAAATATAACAAATGTCTTCTTATCTAATATCAGTAAATAAATGAATTAAATATTTACTTTTTTAGCTCTCTCAAATGGTTTGTTCCGGTCGAAAAGATATCGATAGGTAACATGGGTTTTTAAAATATGAGCACCTACCTGATCGACAACTTTCATCATGGCCGGATTAAAATCACCAATCCAGTTAAATTGGAGATGTTTATAAGGGAAACCTTTCTTAAGGGCTACGTCTGCAAAGGCCATTACAATACCTCCCTCAACCCCCTTGCCTTGATGTTCGGGGACTACTCCAAAAATTAACCCCAAAACCGTATCACATTCGCCTTTTTTCTTGTAGTACAAAAATTTCAGCTTACTCCATAAATTCATTTTACCATTTAAATGCCTTACAATTTTATTTATTTCGGGTACCTGAAGAAAAAAAGCAATGGGCTCACCATCGTAATAAGCAAACCACATAATTCGTTCATCCAGTATGGGTTTTAAACTTTTCATTAACCCTCTTGAATGCACTTTTGTCATTTCGGAAACGCCGGGAAATCGAGCCCATGCGTTGTTAAAGACTGTTCTAAAATCTTCGGTATATTTTTCCAGCTTATTCTTTTCCAGATGATGAAACTGATACTTTGGATTTTTTTCCAGTCGTTTGGCTTTTTCCTTAATGGAATCACTCAATCCTTCCAACTCTACTTTACGATAGTACGTATATTGATTGAAATAATTTTTAAACCCGTAAGCTTCGAATAAATCTTTATAATAGGGGAAATTATAAGGCATACAGTAGTTGGGTGGATATTCAAACCCATCGACCAAACATCCCCACCACCGGTCGCGGTCGCCAAAGTTTACAGGTCCGTCCATGGCTTCCATTCCTTTCGATTGTAGCCAGCTTTTACAAGCATCAAACAATATAAAGGCTGCTTCCTTGTCATTAATACAATCGAAAAAACCCATTCCTCCGGTAGGCTGATTATTTTTTTTCGCCGTTTTTTTATCATAAAAAGCTGCTACACGACCTGCCACCTCATTCTTTTCGTTTTTTAAAATCCAACGGATGGCTTCGCCATGTCTGAAAAGTTTATTTTTCTGTGGATCAAAAACACTTTCAATATCATCATCCAGCGGCCTTATCCAGTTTTTTTCATCTTTATATAAAGAAACCGGAAACAATAAAAATTCTTTGATGGTATTTTTGTCTTTTACTTCAACTAGTTGATAACTGCTCATATACAATCTATTATTTATTTACGTAGTGATAAAAATAATCATTAAAAATGATATAATAAACTTTGTTTACTACGACCATTTGATCAATATCCTTGCGATATTTGTAGCATGTCCGTTTATTGCCCGAAGATTGGTCATCAGTTCAACATGCGTTTTGCTGCTGGCAACAGACTGTTCCACATTATCGCGCAAACGCTCAAAATGTTGTTTCTCCAAATCAAATTCCATATTGCGATACTGTTTATACTTTTGTTTCATGGCTTTTGCCTTTTCCAGGTTAACCTCAGAAAACACTTCAATAGCACGACTTAACTGTTTTTGTGTACGGGTGTGGTAATCAACAATTTCTTTTTTCCCTTCCTCTGAAAACTCATAATCCCTGTCGCACCAACGTTTTGCTTTAGGTATGAGGTT
>JBNJFS010000066.1:0-10831 GCA_051747085.1 Bacteroidota bacterium | reverse complement strand
CGTGGCGCCCTGCTATCTGCGACAACAATGTGATAATAAGGTAATTTTTTTCTACCTCTTCTTGTTAATCGAATTTTTACAGGCATACTCTTTTTAAATTTTAATTAGACCTACTTTTTTTAAAATGTCCGGCAAAGATACAATTTTATTTCAATTATAAAATGTTTTCAAAAGATTAATAAGAAAAAGATCCACTGCAAAAATTTAAAAATCAATTTTTTAAAACCACCCTATTTCAAAGCAGACAGACTTTTATTTATAAGCACCTGTTTTCAACTCCTAAAAAAAGAAAACCATTTTCGATTCATTTTGTTATTGATATGGGTTGGATGCTATTCAATATTTTTTAAATATTTATTAACATCCGTAAGTATAATCGCTTTCATTTTTATAATTTTAAACATTCAAACAAGCAGAGAAAAGTCACAATAATCATCAACAAATCAAGTCTTTAAGAATGGTACCTTATACTCATTTACATGTCCATACGCAATATTCAATCCTGGATGGAGCTTCTGATGTAGCCCAACTAATAAAAAAAGCAAAAAACGATGGAATGCCTGCGGTATCTATTACCGATCATGGCAACATGTTTGGAGTAAAACATTTTTTTAACGAAGCCAAAAAACAAGCCATTAAGCCCATCATCGGGTGTGAAATTTATGTTGCTGATGGCAGCCGGAAAGAAAAGAAAGGAAAAGAAGACCGCAGTGGTTATCATCTTATTTTACTTGCAAAGAATTTAACAGGATATAAAAATTTAACCAAACTTGTTTCGCTGGCCTGGATAGAAGGGTTTTATTATACTCCCCGCATTGACTGGGAGCTTTTACAAAAATATAACGAAGGAATTATTGCTTCATCTGCTTGTTTAGGAGGCGAAGTTCCGCAAGCGATAATGACAAAAGGGCCGGAAGCAGGAGAAAAGATGGCGCTGCAATACAAAGCCCTTTTTGGCGACGACTTTTACTTAGAATTGCAACGACACCCGTCGGGCGATCCTAAAAAAGATAAAGATGTTTATGAAAATCAAATAAAAGTAAACGAAGCACTCATTCAAATTGCAAAGAAACATCATATCAAGCTTATCGCAACCAATGATGTACACTTTATAAACGCAGAAGATGCCCAGGCACATGACCGCTTAATTTGCTTAAATACCGGAAAAGATCTTGACGACCCTGCACGGATGTCGTATACCAAGCAGGAATATTTCAAAACGCAGGAAGAGATGAACCAGCTTTTTGGCGATATTCCTGAAGCATTGGAAAACACCAATGAAATTGTAGCCAAAATAGAAGATTTTGATCTGAACTGCGACCCTATCATGCCAGAATACAAGCTGCCCGAAGGGTTCGACAACGAAGACGAATATTTGCGGCATATCACTTACGAAGGGGCTAAAGAACGATACGAAGAAATTACCGATGAAATCCGCGATCGAATTGACTTTGAACTTTCGGTGATTAAAAATATGGGGTTCCCCGGATACTTTTTAATTGTACAGGACTTCCTAAATGCTGCCCGTGAAATGGATGTATCTGTTGGTCCGGGGCGTGGATCTGCTGCCGGCTCGGTAGTAGCTTACTGCAATCGTATTACGGATATTGATCCCATAAAATATAATCTACTGTTTGAGCGATTCCTCAATCCTGACCGTATATCCATGCCCGATATTGATATTGACTTTGATGAAGACGGTCGTGAAAAGGTCCTGGACTGGGTTGTAGACAAATACGGATACAACAAAGTAGCACATATCATCACATTTGGAACCATGGCTGCCAAGATGGCTATCCGCGATGTTGCACGGGTTGAGAAATTGCCTTTAAGTGATGCTGACCGGCTGGCAAAATTGGTGCCCGAAAGACCGGGAATAACCTTAAAAAAAGCTTTCGAAGAAGTTCCTGAACTGAATAATGCTAAAAAATCAGACAATGAACTTATCGTTAAAACACTTAAATTTGCTAAAACATTAGAGGGGTCGGTCAGACATACCGGACTTCATGCTTGTGGTGTTATTATTGGAAGAAATGACTTAGTAGAACATATCCCTGTTTGCACTTCTAAAGATTCCAGTCTGTTAGTAACCCAGTACGATGGAAATCATGTAGAATCTGTGGGCATGCTAAAAATGGATTTCCTGGGCCTCAAAACACTTTCCATCATAAAAGATGCGGTCGAGAATGTAAAAGAATCGCATCAAGTGGATATTGATATTTCAGGTATTCCGTTAGATGATGAAAAAACACTGGAGCTATACAGCCATGGAGAGACAACAGGGCTATTCCAGTTCGAATCGCCGGGAATGAAAAAACATCTGAAAGCCCTAAAACCTAACCGATTCGACGATTTGATTGCGATGAATGCATTGTACCGGCCGGGACCGATGGATTATATCCCTTCGTTCATCGCCCGGAAACATGGGAAGGAGCCGATAAACTATGATCTCCCGGAGATGGAAGAGTTCTTGCGCGACACGTATGGAATTACCGTTTACCAGGAGCAGGTGATGTTACTTTCACAAAAACTTGCCGGTTTCAGCAAAGGACAAGCCGATTCGCTGCGAAAAGCAATGGGTAAGAAGAAAAAAGACCTGATGGAACAGCTCAAAGAAAAATTTATTGAAGGATGTGAGCAAAACGGGTTTGATATTAAAATTGTAAATAAAATATGGAACGACTGGGAATCTTTTGCCCAATATGCATTTAATAAATCACACTCAACCTGTTATGCTTACGTTTCCTATCAAACCGCATACCTCAAAGCCCATTTCCCTGCCGAATATATGGCGGCTGTTTTAAGCCGTAACTTCACCGACATCAAAAAAATAACCATCTTTATGGACGAAGCCAAACGGATGGGAATATCTGTTTTAGGGCCTGATATTAATGAGAGCAGATTGAAATTTAATGTGAATAAGGAGGGTAATATACGCTTTGGATTAGGAGCGATTAAAGGTGTTGGCGAAAATGCTGTGATTAAAATTATCGAAGAAAGAAACGAGAATGGCCCCTTTAAAGATATTTACGACTTTGTTGAACGCTCCCCTTTAACTCAAATAAACAAAAAAACCATTGAAGCCCTTGCCATGGCAGGTGCTTTTGACAATCTTGATAAAATTAAACGAGGTCAGTATTTCTCTATCGATAATAAAGATGCCACTCTTATCGAAAATCTTATCCGGTATGGGAATATGTACCAAAACGACAAGGATACCCACCAACAATCATTGTTTGGAGGGCAGGACTCCATTGAAATATCCAAGCCAATAATTCCAGATGTGGAAGACTGGCCAAAACTTGAAAAATTAAAACGCGAGAAAGAACTCATCGGAGTTTATTTATCGGCACATCCTTTAGATGATTTTAAAATGGAAATTGACCAGTTTTGTAATGCTACCCTTGCTGATTTTGACAACCTAAACAACATTAAAGGCCGGGAGCTAACCATCTCGGGCATTGTTACAGAAGTAAGGCATGCTATTGCTAAAAATGGAAATCCTTATGGTTTTCTTACGTTGCAGGATTATACCGAATCCTATCGTTTTGCTCTTTTTGGTAAAGATTATGAAAACTTCAGAAAATATTGTTACGAAGATTATTCATTACTGATAAAAGGGAAAGTACAAGCGAAACCTTACCGGGATAATGAACTGGAATTTAAAATTAAAAAAATCATATTGTTAAGCCAGGTGCGTGAAGAGCTGGTTGAAAGCATTTCTTTAACCATCCCGTTAAAAAGTATCTCCACCGGACTGATAGAAGAAATAAAGGAATTTGCACTCGCTAAAAAAGGCAAAGCACTCATAAAATTTAAAATAGTGGATACCGAAGAAAATGTAGGGATCGATTTGTTTTCCAGGTCAGAACGCATAGATATTACCAATGAACTTATTCGATACCTTGATGAAAAAAGCGACATACAATATTCGATAAATTAAACAATTTATCCGTAAATTTGTAAATTATATGATACCTTGTATAGAAATAACAATTAAATAATAACATAAAAAACAATTAATTATGACAGTAGAAGTTAATGACTCCAATTTCGAAGAAGTTGTAATCAAGTCAGATAAGCCCGTAATCGTAGATTTTTGGGCTGAATGGTGTGGTCCTTGCCGTATGATTGGCCCAATTATTGAAGAATTATCCGAAGACTACAAAGATCAAGTGGTTTGTACCAAGCTTGATGTTGACAGCAATCCTGGTGTAGCATCAAAATATGGAATACGAAATATCCCTACTGTTTTATATTTTAAAGATGGTGAGATTGTTGACAAACAAGTAGGAGCAGTTCCAAAAAGCAATCTGGAAGGCAAATTAAAACCTCTTTTGTAAAATTATTGATAGTAGATTTTCTTTTAAGGCATGATTTTTTTCATGCCTTTTTTATTTTTCGCTCATTTATTCGTATCTTAAAGATGAAAATAAACACTCAAACCTTAAATGACCGAATACAACAATTTAAAAATTAAAGAGTGGGCTGTTGAAGATCGACCCAGAGAAAAGCTCCTGAAAAAAGGAATCCAAAGTTTAAGTAATGCCGAAATTATTGCCCTGCTCATTGGTTCAGGCACAAAAAATGAGTCCGCGGTTGATTTATCAAAAAGAATCCTTAAAAAGGTAAACAACAATTTAAACGAGCTGGGAAAGCTGGATGTAAACGAATTAATGAAAAACAAAGGTATCGGAGAAGCCAAAGCCATAACTATAATGGCTGCACTCGAACTGGGACGGAGGCGAAAAATTGCTGAAATTATCGAAAAGAAAAAAATTACCCAAAGCCATGATGTGTTTGAATTTTTTCAACCATTGGTAGGTGATTTACCCCATGAAGAGTTCTGGATTTTACTTTTAAACCGGTCGAACCGTATTATTGAAAACAAAAAAATAAGTCAGGGTGGAGTTTCCGGAACAGTCATCGATGTAAAAATCATTCTTAAATATGCGATTGAAAATTTAGCCAGTTCCATTATTTTATGCCATAATCATCCCTCGGGCAATAAAAATCCCAGTCAGGCTGATAATGCAATTACCAAAAAGTTGGTTGACGCCGGAAGTCTTTTAGATATAAAAGTGTTGGATCATATCATTATTGCCGACACAGAATTCTATAGTTATGCCGACGAAGGGAACCTCTAAATTTACCTCAATCTACTCTCACAATTTTATCATAACAGAAAAAAAACATGTACCTTTAGGCAGATAAATTTTCAACCTTTTAGTTAATAAACTCAAGATGATACATATTCTATCCCACAAAAGATCATTAATGAATCTGTTTATTACAGAGTTACGTGACAAAGAAATCCAGAAAGACAGTATGCGTTTTAGAAGAAACATGGAGCGTATAGGCGAAATGTTTGCATACGAAATTAGCAAAGAGCTTGAATATAAAGAGAAAAAAATATCCACCCCTCTGGGAATATCCAAAATGACCGTTCCTGTTTCTTCGATTGTTAATGCGACCATTTTACGGGCAGGGCTCCCTTTTCATCAAGGTTTTTTAAATTATTTCGATAACGCAGAAAATGCTTTCATTTCAGCACATCGAAAATACCATAAGGATGGATCTTTTTCTATCCAGTTCGAACATTTATCAAGTCCCTCTATTGAGAATAAAATATTAATTTTATCAGATCCTATGCTTGCTTCGGGAGCTTCGATGGAAATTGCTTATAAAGCACTTTTAGAACGCGGAAAACCCAAACATACCCATATCGTTACCATTATTGGCAGTAACCAGGGCATTAACTATGTAAAAAAACACATTCCTATGGATAATGTAACCATTTGGGCAGGAGATGTGGATGACGAGTTAACGTCAAAATCATACATTGTGCCGGGATTAGGCGATGCAGGTGACTTAGCGTTTGGGAGTAAAATATAAGTCAGGATATTAACGTTACGGATGATTTATCCTCACAATTCTCGAGTAACGTTGTAAGGGATTGATTAAATCCCGGATGAATCCAACCGGGTAAAATTTCAACCAGAGGAATTAAGGTAAATCGTCGTTTGTGTAACTGCGGATGGGGGATAACTAATTCCGTCGTGTCAATCATTTCCTGGTCATAAAATAATATATCAATATCCATGGTGCGTGAAGAATAGCTTTTTCCGCTTCTTACCCTTCCCAGTTCCTTTTCAATGGTCAGTATATTTTCAAGGATATCAAAAGGGCCCAGGGATGTTTCAACAATTACCACCTGGTTATAAAAGCTGTTTTCGGCAGTAAACCCCCAGGGAGTACTTTCATAAACGGCTGAAGACTGAATAATTTTTCCTGCTCTTTGCTCAATCTTCCGTTGGGCACGATGGATAAAATCCAGTCGATTGCCCATATTCCCACCTAATAATAACACGACCTGCTTCATAGACTATCCATATTAAACGCTTTGCAAATTGATGAAATATTTTTCTTTTTTCAAAATGAATATCCGGAAGAAAAACAACCATCAAATGGTTAGAAGTGTTTGTAATTTCAATTTAAAACGTTAATTTTAATTCCTTAACATATTATTACAATTACACATTTATCATTCAATTTAAACTATTTCATCATGAAAAACTTTTTCAAATATTTACTGGCCACCGTTTTAGGCATTATATTAACAAGCATCCTGATGTTTTTTATTGTCATTGGAGGCATTGGGGCAATGGTTTCTTCGCAAGATCAACCCGTAGACATTGACGAGCATACCATTTTACATATCGAGCTAAACAATCCTATTGCAGACCGAAGCAATAAAAACCCCATGGAGAATTTCGATTTTGGAAGTTTTAAGCCTGTAAATCAACTGGGGCTCAATGATATTTTAGACAATATTAAAAAAGCCAAAGAAGATCCTAATATTGATGGTATCTATCTTGATTTCACCATGATTCCGGCAGGAACGGCCACCGTTGAAGAAATAAGAAGTGCATTAATTGATTTTAAGGCATCCGGGAAATTTCTTTTAAGCTATGCGGATACTTACACCCAAAGCACTTATTACCTAGCCAGTGTTGCCGACAAGGTTTACCTCAATCCGGAAGGATTAATCTCGTGGACCGGTTTACGCTCGGAGATTATGTTTTTTAAAGAGGCCCTCGAAAAATTAGGTATTGAAGCGCAAATTATACGTCACGGGAAATTTAAAAGTGCTGTTGAACCCTTTATGTATACCCAAATGAGTGATGAAAACAGAGAACAAGTCATGACCTATATGGGTTCTATCTGGGATCATATGCTTGCACGGATTTCTGAGTCACGAAATCTAACGGTTGACCAGTTAAACGGGCTGGCCGATAATCTCACCCTAAATAATGCCGATGCTGCCTTAGAATATGGGTTTGTAGATGGATTAAAATATAAAGATGAGATTCTGGCTGAGTTAAAAGAACGAACAGCGCGAGAAGAAAAAGAAGAAATAAAAAGTATAAATTTAGCGAAATATACAAAAGTACCGAAAAAACGCACCTCGCTTGAAAAAAATAAGATTGCTGTTGTTTATGCCAGTGGTAGCGTAATCATGGGCGAAGGTGCTGAAGGTACCATTGGCTCCGACCGAATATCAAGAGCTATACGGGAGGCCAGGAAGGACTCTTCCATTAAAGCCATTGTTTTTAGAGTTAATTCAGGAGGAGGAAGTGCATTGGCATCAGAAGTTATCTGGCGCGAAGTAAAACTGGCACAGCAAGTTAAACCCGTTATTGCATCGCTGGGTGATGTAGCCGCATCGGGCGGATATTATATTGTCGCTCCGGCCGAAAAAATTGTAGCAAACCCCAACACAATTACCGGCTCAATTGGTGTTTTCGGAATGATTCCGAACGGTAAAAAATTATTGAATGATAAATTAGGCATTCATGTGGATGTCGTTAAAACAAACAAACATGCCGATATTTATTCTTTTAGCCGCCCATTATCAGCCAAAGAAAAAGAAGCGATACAATTAAATATTGAGGACGTATACGAAACCTTTATTACCCATGTAGCCGAAGGCCGGAAGATGACCAAAGAAGAAGTAGATGAAATTGGCCAGGGAAGGGTATGGAGCGGCGCTAATGCTATAGAAATTGGGTTAATCGACGAGCTTGGAGGGTTGGAAAGAGCCATCAAAATAGCAGCACAAACCGCAAATTTAGAAAAATACCGTGTGGTTGATTATCCCAAATTAAAAGATCCTTTCCAGCAGTTTCTGGAAGATTTTCAAGGGAATGTAAAAGCCTCAATTCTTAAAAAAGAGCTGGGTAACGAATACAGGTACTACGAAAAAATACAAACAATCAAAAACTTAAAAGGTATTCAGGCCCGCATTCCTTACGATGTTGAGATTTATTAAATAAAAAATGTGGAGCAACCAAAAAAAGCGTCCCTGAGTGGACGCTTTTTTTAATGCTGTAAATTGTATCATTAAAATTACTCTATTTCTGCTTTAATTTTTTCTGCAATAGATTCAAACTCTTCGGGGCTTAATTTTAGTTTGGGTTTGGAAAAACTTGCATCTGCCTCAGCGTTTAACGGAATAAGATGTACATGTGCATGCGGAACCTCCAGCCCTAAAACCACAACACCTACCCTTTTGCAATCTATGGTTTGATCAATGGCTTTGGCAACTTTCTTAGAAAAAAGGGTTAATCCGCTAAGCGTTTCATCATCCAAATCAAAATAATAATCGGTTTCCTGTTTAGGAATAACCAGTGTATGTCCTTTAGCTAAAGGATTAATATCGAGAAAAGCATAAAAATTTTCATCCTCCGCAATTTTATACGAAGGAATTTCTCCCTGGACAATTTTGGTAAATATTGAAGCCATAGCGATAAAAATTTTATAGTGAAATTTCAATTACTTCTAATTCCATTTTACCGTTGGGTACTTCTATCTCGGTCACATCACCCACTTTTTTTCCCAGTAACCCTTTGGCAATTGGAGTATTAACCGAAATTTTTCCTTCTTTTAAGTTCGCTTCACTCTCGGATACAATGGTATACTCCATTATCGCATTATTCTTTTTATTTTTAATTTTTACTTTATTGAGTATTTGTACCGACGAAGTATTTAATTTCGACTGGTCCAGAACTCTTGAATTAGCAATGGTATCTTTAAGTTTGCTTATCTTCATCTCAAGCATTCCCTGAGCTTCTTTTGCTGCATCATATTCGGCATTTTCCGACAAATCACCTTTATCGCGGGCTTCGGCAATTTGTTGTGATATTTTTGGACGCTCAACAGACTCTAATTGCTCTAACTCCTTCTTTAACTTCTCTAATCCTTGCTCTGTAACATACGATACTTTTGCCATCTCTACTAATTTTTAATACTTAATCTTTATTCGGTATATAATAAATAAAGAAGAATTCCAAAAACAATTCGGAACCCTTCTTATAGGGTACAAATTTAAACAAAATTTTTAATACTTACACAATAATTACGCGTGTAATTTAATGAATTATTTGATATACAGGCTTTTTAATACTCTTTACGATGTAGTATTTCGGAATAGATGACTGCTTCTTCCAAATCAAAATCAGCTCCTCTTTCTTCCTCCTCTTCAATCGTCAAATCAGTCCCTTTTATCGATTCCGAATAAATTTCACCAGCATCGGCAGGATCCATGCTGTAAGGCATTTTTTCTTTGTTATTATACGATTGTTCAGGAACATCTTCTAAAATCTCATGCTTGATTTGATTATCGGTTGTTCGTTGCTGAGGTTTACTTTCTCCAACAAATGAAGGCTCAACCTCTTCGGAATCGACAGACTCCTCATGGTGATCATCAAAAAATCGATCTAAATCTGAAATAAATGGCGTTGATTTATTTTCTGAATGGTCTTCGCCGGTAAAATTTGCAGGAGGCCTTTCTGCCGGTTTTTTCTTTTTACCCATCAACGATATGGCAAAAGCAGCTAAGGTAATAAGAATATAAATTAAACTGTCAAAAATATCATCCATCACTTTTTCTTTTTAAATATCCGTTGAAATATATTCTTTTTAGATTTTCTTTTTTGCTTTTTGGTATATAACCCTTTATCGGGTTTTGGTTTGGGTTTTAAGTTACGAAAAAAATCTTTTATCTGTTCAAAAAAAGGTTTTCGTTGAAAATTACGGTTCATCCATTGTTCAGAAGCTCTTTTATTTTGCTCCATCATCTCTTTGGTGCTCTCAGATTGCATATTATAATGCTTCTTACGAGCTTTCTCTTGTGCTTTGCGGAGCTCCTCTTTACGCTTTTTATCACTCTTTTCTTTAGCCTGTTGCGACTTTTCAATACTGGTTAAAGGTTTGGTCTGGCAACCCGAAACCAGTAAAGAAACAGAAATTATAAAGAACGTTTGCTTTATAATAAAAAGCATTTGATTATTTTTGTACAATAACAAATCTAAAAATGAATAATCTATTCTTCATATCAAAGGTAAGATTTTTTTTCATACCAATCTTAATCCTTTTCCTTTTTATCCGTTGCGATGATGATGAGATTCCTTTTCCTCATGTACATATTGATGCCATATTATATGTCGATACCGATTTAGGAAACATTACCGTTGGCGATTATACCTTTGTGGACGGATACGGATTAGGAGGATTAATTATTTATCGAAAAGATTACTCAGAATATTTAGCATTCGACAGAGCCTGTACCTATGAAGCCAGTCGAAGCTGTAAACTTCAAGAAGAGGATATCTATGATGTGATTGGTATTTTAGAATGTCCCTGTTGTGGCTCAACCTTTTGGATGACCGGTGACAATGCAGGATTCTTTTTAGATGGACCGGCAAATGTTCCCTTAAAAGAATATAACTGTTACCTTTCAGGAACGAACACCCTGATTATCAAAAACTAA